>JAQUMP010000074.1 GCA_028718065.1 Chitinivibrionales bacterium
CACCGTAGGAACAACCCAAGCGGAATCCGCGTGCGCGGTCACGGCGCTCAGCGTGCCCGTGCCGATGTTGGTGATGGTTACCGTCTGTGAAGCGGGATTGGCCCCGCCGGCCGTCGCATTAAAGCTAAGCTGCGTGGCGCTCGCACCGAGGGATGGCTGCACGGGCGTGGAACCTTGATCGATCCAGGCGCAAGGCAAAGCCTCGCCTGACCCGGCGATTTTAACCCATCCCTGCACGGTGGTTATATTATCGTCGACTTTTCCAAGATAAACGCCCACGTTCTGGTTGAATCCGCTGGCGTCAATGCACATGGGAGCAATCACTGTTAAAAAATGCGGATCGTTGACGGACATGCGAATATTATACGTACCCTGGCAGGCGTTCGCGGGAAGGCCTGTGGGAACAATATTAATAATGTGATGTCCGCTTCCATCCGCGTTAAAAACCGCATTTTGATTATGGTTATCGACATCGTAGAGCATATAGCGGTAAGAATTATCGGGCGGCGTTTCCCCCCAGCAGCCATACGTATTATAAGATTTGAATGTTCCCGCCGTTCCATCAGCATTAATCGTCCATGTCCCATTGCTACCCCCCGCTCCAAACGGGAAACCTCCGGCCAGGCGCGTCCCATCCTTTGAAACCGCCATCCAGATACCGGCATAGCCGTTTGCCGTTACCTGAATTAAGAGTTTGTCGGTGGTATCGCTGAGACATACCCGGTAGACCGGGTCCGTATCATAACCGTAAGCATACGCCATGTTTTGGGTCCCCCGCGCAATAAAAGCATAATCTTTACCCGATGCCGCATTATACCAATAGCAGCAAATCGCCGCATTCTTCATTATCAGGTGATTATTTGAGCCGCTCCAATCGACCATGTAAAGGTCGTGATCGCTATTGTAAATAATTTTTGAACCGTCATTGGTGATTTTTGCGCGAAAAAAAGTCCCGGTCGTTCCCAGCACATCCCGCACCTGGTCGGTCGTGGTGGAATAGGTCATCAGGCGGTAGATGTCGCCGCCGAATACGGCATTAAGACCCATATCCCCGGATACAAAGCGCGACCAGACGACTTTGGCGGTTCTTCCTCCGGTAAGCGCAAGAACGTCACCGGCAACGGTTGCCAGAGCATTCATCTGAAACATCATCATCATGGCAAATGCTAAACTGATTAAACGATTATGCATTTTCATATTCGCCTCCCGGATGCAAACATTGTGCTAAGGATATGGAATACAAGTTGCTAATAATTTATGTAAAGAAACAGGATATTCCCATGTGTTTAAGTGTATATTATTAATATATTGTCCTTATTGGACCAGAGGGTTTTCCATGCCATCCTATCCGGCATCTCAGGCGTATCAATATCTTTCCCGGATCGTGGATGGCTTGGCCGACAAGCCGAACATCCGGCTCCCGTCCCTGCGGACGCTCGCGCGCGAGGCCGGCGTATCACGGATGACCATGCAACTGGCCATGCAACGCCTGCGGCGCCAGGGCAAGGTCGTGGTTTACAACCGGCGTGATGGCGCGCGCATCGCCGTCCCTCATGCAATGCCTCTTGCCGGGACCGTCCCAAAAATTTCCATTGCCGAAAGGGAATATCGCTTTGAAACCGTAAAAAGGCTCATTACGCAGGACATTATCAGCGGAGTATACCGGGAAAAACAAAAACTTCCAACGCTCAAGGAATTGCAGTTTCGTTTCGGCGACTGTTATCAAACCATATTCAGAGCGGTTTCCGAACTTAAAAACAGCGGCCTTATTCAACCGTCCGGCAGGCGTTTTGCGGTAACGCCCTCGGCGCGGCTTTCACGCTCGACGCTCTATTTTTTTTGCGACGAGGAATCTTTGCCGCCGAACAGGCATCCGATGGGCGAACGGCTCGTAGTTTTTTTTCGCCTTATCGAAGCCGAATGTAAAAGAGCGTCCCTGAAAATCCGGTTCATCCCGCTTGGCGATCGGACAAAAAAATCCCTGCTTAAAGAATTTAAAGAATATAAAAACTCCGCCGTGGGCGCCATTATCTGGTGCCATTCTCATTTTGAATTAAACGATGAGATTCTGCGTTTTTTAATACCGTTTCGGCGGCCGATCTCATTCATCGACCTTTGGAATTATTACCCCTTTTACCGCAAGACCCATCCTCGCGTTTCCCCTACGGTCCGTTTCTTTTCGATAGACGCCTCAGGAAATGAAGGCCGGGATGTCGGCAACCTGCTGCTGCAGTCGGGGCACCGCAAAATCGCCTATTTTTCGATTTATCAATCCGAGAGTTGGTCTATCAAGCGATATGCCGGACTGGCGCAAGCTTTTAGCGCGGCGGGCCTGCCGCGCAGCATCGGAGCCTATACCTCGGATGATTATGACCTTCATCTGGAAGCGCCTCTCTCCTCGTTCGATTATTTAAACCAACCGGATTGGAAAAAATTAATAAACATTGATGGGATAATAAAACGGAAACATTTAAGCTCGTTTGAGGCCGCTTCTTTTTACCAGGCGGTAGAGTGGGCGTATCGGGGCTGCAAACTGGCGCTTTTCTATAAGCCGCTTTTTAAACGGGCGCTGGCCGACCCGGCCATTACCGCCTGGGTGGCCGCCAACGACGAGACGGCCTTTGCGGCAATGGACTTTCTGGCCGCGGCCCGCAGGCGCGTTCCCGCCGATATGGCGCTGGTAAGTTTCGACGATGATTTTAACGCGCTCTTTCGCAATTTGTCCTCCTACAATTTTAATCTTTCCGGGTTATTGCACCAGGCCCTCGAACATCTGCTCCGTCCGTCATTCCCTTCCGTAAAGCAGGCCGACGGGCCGGTCGAGATACGAGGATATGTGGTTCAACGGGGAAGTTTGGGAGAGGCGTAAAGCGTCGCCGAAAGGTAAGGGCGCGCCATGATTTTATTTTATAAAGGCCACCGGTTCCTTCCCGACAAAATCCCCCGCCTTGAATTCCCGGATATAAACGTTTCGCGCCGGGGAAGCAACCGGCGATTTCAAGCTGTAATTCCCCGCCCGCTGATAATTGTTTACATAAGAGCATACCGTTCTTCCCTGTAAATCATAATATTTTATGCTCACGAAACAGGGTTTGGGAAGATAATAATTAATGATATTTGCGGCTGTGTTGCACCGGAAAGATTTAATACCATAGGCGGCCGGCGAAGCGGGGCCGGCGGCCGTGGGCGTAGTATATTCATACGCCCCGATGTCAAAACCCGCGCCTTGGGGCCGCGCAAGGCCGTCAAAATCCATGGCGGGCGCGCCGGCCGACGATCCTGCGTCAATCAGGGGAGAGCCGGCGCGAAGGTGAAAATCACCTCCGGCGGCATTGACAAAAAGCGGATTGCCGGTTACGGCGTTCGTACCGATGGCCGTCGAATTGTAAAACCCGTTGTGATCGGCGGACACGACGCCGTCGGCCAACCGCACCTGCAGGTCGTCGTCGCAAAAAATGTTGTTCCTCAGAACAACATTGGAAAAGGTTATGCCCGTGCCGATCCAGGACGGATTTACCGCAACCTGCGCATTATATATGGTATTGTTTATCGCGGATATGTTCGTTAATGTTCCGTAACCGTAGTGCCCGATTGCAAGACCGATGGTGTTGCCGTCGGTAGTTATTATGTTGTTGTCAATGAGAATATCGTGGCTCGTAATTCCTGTGTTAATTTCATTGGTAACGTCAAGCGCCGGTCCGTTGCCGCCGGTCGCGGAGACGATGTTGCCGTAGTATTCTATGTTATAATTGCCGAGGTCCCATCCGCCGATATACATGCCGACTGATGTCGTGTTGCTGACCTTGTTCCGATATGCTTTAGAATCGTGCGTTCCGTTCTTGAAGTTGATGCCCTCGCCTTTTTGGTTTAAATCAATGATGTTGTCATGGACCGAAACATTCCATGCGGTGGCCACCGAGATCATTTCTCCCCATGGATCACCCCATGCATAGAAGCCCGGCGTGGTGATATAGGTGCGGTGGATGTAGTTGCCGTATATTTCCACATCATGAACATTGCTTGCATCGGCGAGTTTGATCGGATACCAGCCGAAATCGGAATTAAAGGTATTGTTTCCGATCCTGATATTATTTGCGCCGCCGTCCACTTCGATGCCGTTCCCGTAACCATGAACAAAATTAAAACCAAGAATATTGATGTACGATTTGCCTGAAATGTTAACGAGACCCTTGACCTGATTTTGGAGCGAAGAATTGCCATAAAATGCCGAGCCGTCGATGGTCACGGTAGCGCCGGAATCGGGCCGATAGGTAATCGGGGCGCCCGCGGCGCCGGAATTGGCCGGTTGTACGATCTCGCTATAGACGCCGGAGCGCACCAGCACGGTCGCGCCGGCAGTCACCGCGCTCGCGGCCTTCTGGATCGTGCGCCAGGGAGATGCAAAGGAACCGTTGTTGGCGTCATTGCCGGTTGTCGCTACGTAATACATGGCCGCGTTTGGAATTGATGGGATTGACAATATGAGTGCGGCAGTAACAAATAGGCCGCCAAAGAAACCGCATTTTTCCGGAATGGTTTTCATGGAAATTCCCCTGTAAAATGTCCAAGAAGGAATCAAATTGACCGATGAACAAAAAGCAGGACGTAGTCCTAATTTGCCACGGCCACCGTTTCTTTCCCGACAAAATCCCCGGCCCTGAATTCCCGGATTTGGATTTCCCGATTTTTCTTATCTGTAATTCCTGTGATGGGAGATTAGAACGAAATTTTAATTAATCATATCGAGATCAAGAACCCGGCGAGAATGAACGATGCCTATTATCGCAACCTTATCTTCATTGAGGATCTTATAAAGAATTCGATAGCTGAAAGCTTTAAGTTCCCGGTACCAGTCATTATGCATTTCGGGCATTTCATGTCCGATTCTGATGTTATCATGCAAACGGTGAGTTTCGTTGATGATAATCCGAACAACTCTATTTGCCTGAAAAGGCGAATCCTTCTGTATGTATTCGGCAATTTGCTCGAGGTGCTCATAAGCCCGTTCCGCCCAGATCACTTCAGCCATTTTGCCAACCTTTGCCTGACCTGGTCGTCCGTCATAATTTTTCCTTCTTCGATATCCTTTTCACCTTTTTCAATACATTCCAGAACATACAAGTGATACTGAATATCGTCGAACGTAGCCTCATCAGGGAGTTCTGTGATAATTTTCTGGGCCATTTGTTTTGCGGTCATGGAATTTCCTTTTTTTTAAAGAGCCGGAAGCCTTCTTCCCACTAACTTTAATATACTGCAATTGTACCTGTTTTGCATGGGGTTTTGTCGTTTAATTCTTTATTATCTCATGGTTAATTGCTCTTTTTTTACAAAATTCCCAGCCCGAAATTCCCGGATATAAACATTGCGCGATAATCTTTCCGGCAATTTCAGAGTGTAATTTCCCGCCTCTTGATACTTGTTTACAAAAGAAAACACGGTCCTTCCCTGCAAATCATAATATTTAATGCTCACAAAGCAGGATTTTGGCAGGGCGTAATTGATTGTGTTTTTCGTCATGCGGCAAAAGAAAGATTTAATATCAGCGGTCAACGGCGCAACGGCCGTTGTAATGGCGACCGTCGTAAAACTCCGAACGCCACTCCAGACGCTGGATGCGCCGGCATTGGCGGCATTGACCCGCCAATAATATAAGATACTATTAGTCAAGCCGACGAAGGAACAGGATGTGTCCGTTATGGTGGAAGAATCTTTAATGGTGCTGCCGAAATCCGCCGCCGTGGAAACCTGTATCCGGTAGGAAGTCGCACCGGCGGTTTTATTCCAACGGAGCGTCGGATTTACGGCAACGCCCGTGGCGGCATTAACCGGCCAAACAAGCGTAGCCGCCAGTTCGCCGGGCAATGGCTGCGCCAGAGGCGCGCGCGGTATTCCGCCGCCGCCGATGCTGTCGGGGCCGTTGTTGGCAATCCATTTTAGCGCATGCACGATGGCGATGGCGTCGTAGGCGCGCTGGGTTTCGGAATAGGCCGGATCGAGCGCATCGCCGGCGTCAAGCGCGATATAAATGCCCAGGCCGCCGTCGCCCCCGCGATCAACGGCATATATCCCGTAATCCTGCGCGGCCTTGGCGACGATTTTCCCCTGGGCCGAAAGGGCCAGCGTATTGATATTGACATTAGGAGGAATAGCAAGCAGGCATCCCATAGGAAGGATGCCGCTATAATTGTCGTTCATGTCAAAGGCGAAAGCCGGCCATTGAATCGCTTTTTTCAATAAGAGTCGTGAAATATTGCAGCTTAATGCGTGCGGAATTACGCCGTTTGTTATTTCGCCTTTGCGGATTTTTCCCGCATAATTCGGCAGCATGCTTGCGCACCGGCCATTATCGTATCCGGTGCCGTCGCCTAAGGGATCGGAAAATCCCGCCATGCCGGCGACAACATCCCCGTTTCCGCAAACCACGGCGCCATAACATTCCAAAACCAATCCCCCCGGTTGATAAATCGCAAGATGTCCGTCGGGATCGGCGGAGGGTGCGGCACCTGCGGGAACATAAATGGTATTGGTCCAACCGGCGGTGATGGTGCGAATATTTGTCGGCCACGTTCTCTGCCCCGGAGGCGAGGCCACGATCGTGGAATAGGGGTTGGCGGCGTAAGATTCGGTCGGAGTTGATTCGGCGCGCAAACGCTGCTCCGTGGAATCCGGATTCCCGGCATTTTTTACCGAGCCATTGGCCAGCGCGCCTTCCAGGGAGCCGGGATCATGAATATATAGTTTTGCCTGGCGATCGCTTGTCGCAGCGGCATATATGCCCGTTGTAAACGCACTGGCATAATTCATTGACCCTGAATAGGCGCTAATGCCGGGAATTGAATCATACCGGGCAAGGCTTCCAACCGGCATGTTCCAGGGAGAGTGCGCGCTGAATGGCTGTAGCAAAGGATCACGCGCCGGACATTGCTTGCACATTGCCGTAATAAACAAAAGAGAGAACACCGGTATATACCATTTATCTGCGCCCATAGCTTTCCCTTTTTCGGCGTTTAAAACCTAAGCATTATTTCCGCCTGGCTACCGAATTGTGACAAGGTGCTCTTTCTTCATAAAATCCCCTGCCCGGAATTCCTGTAGGTAAACATTCCGCTCCAGAGACGCCGGCAATTTAAGGCTGTAATTTCCCGTTGCCTGATACTTATTTACAATCGAACATATTACCCTTCCCTGTAAATCATAATATTTTATGCTCACGAAGCAGGGTTTTGCTATGACGTAATTAATAGTTCCCGCTTTTGTGTTGCAACGAAAAGATTTAATATCCGCGACCGCCGATAAAGCGGGCGCAACGGCCGTCGGTGCAACATGCTCATACGCGCCGATGTCATAGGCCGCTCCCTGCGGGCGGACCGTGCCGGCATAGTCGGTTGCGACCTCCGCGATTGTTGCTCCTTTGTCAATAGCGGGCGAAGAGGATTGCAGCGTAAAATCTTTCGCTGAAACATTGGTAAACTTAGGGTCGGCATTGACGCCGTGAGCATCGTAGCCGAGCGCCTGCCAGTCGCTCCAGGTTTTCCCGCTGCCCCAATCGATTCTGGCTATCGATGCGTTTGGCGCATAAATGAGGTTGTTGTCGATATTCGCCGCCGCGGGCGCCGTGCCTATTATTAAAACACCCGTGCCGCCGGGCGGAGGATATAAAATGTTGTTCTTGATTTCCGAGAATTGCGAGGTGGTAAGGTGGATGCAATAACTTCCCCAATAAACCGTGGGCGCTTGCCGTTACGGTATTGTCAACATATAACGATGCGCCCGCGCAAACGCCGAACAGGGCGAAAACGGACACTATCGTTTTTTGCATGTTTTTATCCTTGGTAATTTTAGACTTTGTATATCATCTAATATAGTGAAAAAATTAAGCGCCCCCTCTTGTTTTAGATAATTTTATTTTGGCTATTATCGGGGCAAAGATGATAGCTGGTAATCCAAGAGGTTTAAAAACAGATATAGTTGTATTATACAACCATTCTAGATGGTTCGGGATCCATTGGTTGAAAGTTAATGTGTTTTGATATCCACAAAGCCGCGCGTTTCTTAAATCTCAACTTCAACGCTCGCCGTCTTGCGTCCGTCAATATGCGGCACTAACCCGCCGCTCACGGCAACGCCATCCACCAGCATGCTTTTTACGCCTTTACTTTTGCGTGCTTTGTTGCGAATTTGGATTGTGTATTTGCATCCCCTGAATTCGCGTTCAACGGTAAACTCTTTCCAGTCCGACGGTATACACGGATCGATCTCCAAACCCATCCATTGCGGCCGTAGCCCCAGGATATATTGCGATGCGGCCACATACATCCAGGCGGCCGTGCCGGTGAGCCAGGAGACATTGGCCAGTCCGAATTTATCGGATTCGGGGCCGAATAAGTTGGAAACATAGGCATAGGGTTCGGCCTTGTAGCGATAGGCGCCGGCTTTGTCCATGGCGACCTTGGGAATGAGTTGCCGGTAATATTTAAAGGCCCGGTCGCCGCGGCCGAGCATGCATTCGGCGATCACGGCCCAGGTATTGGCATGGCAGAATACCGAACCGTTTTCGCCGGTACCCGGATTGTAATTGGTGAGCGGCTCCTTGGGATCGGGGAAGGTTTTAATTGACGGATGGATTTTTTTGATACCAAGCTCGGTATCGAGCATCTTCTTTACGCTATCCATGGCTTTTTGCCCTTTGTCACCTTCGGCCATGCCCGCCATAATCGCCCAGGTCTGGGCGTTGAGCCAGATTTTGGCTTCGGCATGCACGTCGGAGCCCACAAAGCGGCCGTCGTCCATGATGGCGCGGCGGAACCATTTGCCGTCCCAGCCGATGCCGTTTACCAGCGCCTTCTGCGCCGCGTAAAGCGCCAGGAACTCTTTTTCGTCCTCGTTCCTGCCTGTCAAGTGCGCCAACTCGGCCATGTTGGTAAGGCAGAGGCCGAACTGCATCGCCGTCCAGATGCTTTCGCCCTTGCCCTGGCGGCACACTTTTACGAGCACGTCGTTCCAGTCCGAACGCAGCATGAGCGGAAAGCCGTTTGCCCCAAGATGCTGCTTGGTAAAATGAATCGCCTGATTTAAATGCTCGTAGACCGTGGCCTCGCCGCCATCGTAATAGGAAAGTGTTTCATTTAGAAAATCAAGATTTCCCGATTCAACGATAATATTGCGAACAGCCATAATCGGCCAGAGATGGTCATCGGAATGGATCGACGTTACCGGCGGCGAACCTTCCACCGGATAAAAATAGTGGTTTACATGGCCGTCTTTGTACTGCTCGTGCAAAAGCAGGCGGATCTTTTCTTTGGCGGCTTCAAGGTCGAGCGGGACTTGCGCAAGCACGTCTTGCGACGTATCGCGGAAGCCAACGCCCCGCACGGTGCCGGTGGCGTAATAAGAAATATTCCGCGAAAACAAAAAGTTGCGCTGCGCCTGATAAGGGTTCCAGACGTTTATTTCGCGCTGGGCGTCTTTATCCGGCAGGGAACTTTTAAATTTGTCAAGGTACGAATTCCAACCGGTAGTAAGATTTGTAAACGAGCTTTCGGCAAATCCCGGTTTGCGCACTCTGGTTACGGCGGCCTCGATCTCTTTTTCCGTTAAAGCGGTCCCCAGGAAGATATTGAGTTTTTCCTCTTTTTTAGGGTTGATGGCAATGTTAAATTGCAGCGCGCCGCACGGGTCGCCGCCAAGCAGGGTGGAATTGGTGCATTTGCCGCTTTCGATGGCGAGGGGGTCCATTTCCGAATGATAACTCCCTATAAATTCATCGCGGTCGCCATCGTAGCGATCGGGTTTGCGGTCGCCCGTAAAATAGACCAGCGGCGTTTCGGTCTGCTTGGGCTGTTCGCCAACGCCGTACTTATAGACAACCGCGCCGGCTTTTTTATTATACCAGACCGAAACCTGGTGTTTTATATAGCACTGCCAGTTTACTTCGCGCAAGTATTCCATCATGCCGAATTCAACGTAGGCAAAGACCGAAAGCTTCATGCGCTTGCGCGTATTGTTTGTTAAGCAAAGCTTCCAGATCAGCGCGTTTTCTTCCTTGCCGATAAAATAGGTAAGCTCGGAGCTCAGGCCTTTGTGCTCGGCATTAAAGCGGGTATAGCCCATGCCTTGCGCGGATTGCCACTTTTTGGGCTTGGTAAGCGCGGGCTCGTAACTTGGGCTCCAGAATTCGCCGGTGTCGTTATCGCGTATGTAAAGATAGGGGCCCGGATGGTCGACGGGCAAATTGTAGAACCGGTAGCGCGAAATACGCCAGATCTGGGGCGACTTGTAAAAAATCACGCCGCCGCCCACCTGGGACATGGTGGTGTGCAGCGTGCCGTTGGACAGATAATTTATCCACGGCGACGGCGTATGCGGGTTGGTTATTACAAATTCTTTTTTGTCGTCGTCG
>JAQUMP010000075.1 GCA_028718065.1 Chitinivibrionales bacterium
GTCTTATGCAGCTCATGGACCCCACCGCTAAAAGCCTCGGCGTGGCGCAATCGTTTAATCCGCGCAGCAATATCATGGGCGGCGCAAAATATCTGCAGCAATTGTTGCAGCGTTTTAACGGCAACGAAAAACTGGCGCTCGCCTCCTATAACGCCGGTCCCGACACCGTGGCCCGGTATGGCGGAGTGCCGCCCTATAAGGAAACGCAGGATTATATCAGCCGGGTGCAGGAGTTTAAACAAAAATTTGCCGCCGGCGTGGTTCCGGATGCAACGGCGTCGAACCAAAAAACGAAAAAATAACGGGAACAGGAAATGGACAACGAATTAGAAAAACTTATCGCTCTTTTGACCCAGCTTTACGCCGTGCACAACCAATTGCTCGAAATCGGCACTGCCATGAATTGCGCCATTAAGGCCAGAAATTTGCCGGAAATTCAACGGATGCTGCACCATTTCGACACGGCCGCGGGCAAGGTCCAGGAATTGGAAGAAGAACGTCTTGCCTGTTGCGATACTCTTGCCGCAAGCATAGGCGGCGGTCTTCGCCGGCATCTTACGCTTACGGCCCTCCTTGACCTTCTGCCCCAGGGGCAAGCCCGCACGCGCCTTGCAGACCTGCGCCGGGATCTCAAGGCGGCCATTAACGCCTTGACAAAAATCAATGTGTCCAACCGGATACTGCTGAATGAGGGTATTCAATATATCGGCATGACGGTCGCTTTGGCCTCACACCTGCATATTAAATTTACAAACTATAAAACCGGCGGCGCCAAAACCGGCGGCCCCCGGCAGAGCAACCTGATCAACCGGGTCGTTTAACAGGGAAGTAGAGTATGGGACTTTTTTCCACCTTAAGCGTAGCCACAAGCGGCCTGATGGCCTCCCAGCTCGGCATGGATGTGGCCGGACAGAATATCGCCAACGCCAATGTAGACGGTTATTCGCGCAAAAAGCTCAACCAGACCGCCGCTTACCGCGCCGATGGGGCCTTCGGCCAGATGGGTTTCGGCGTGGAAACAATCAACATTCAGCGCTCCCGCGATGCCATGATCGACACCCAGATCCAGCGGCAGAACGAGGAGGTCGGGACTTACACGCAGATCGACAAGTCCCTGCAGAGCATCGAAAATGTTTTTACCGAACCCGGCAACACCGGCCTGCAGAACTACATCGATAAGTTTTTCGACAGTTGGCAGAACCTGGCCAATAATCCGGCGGACGTTTCGGCGCGTACCATGGTCCAATCCAATGCCAATATCATGGTGAATGTGTTTCATAACATGGCCGGCGAGCTTCAAAACCTGCGCCAGACGCGCAACGACGAAATTTCGGCGCGCATGAACCGGATCAATGAACTTTCCAAGGAGATTTTCGGCCTGAACGGCGAAATCGCCGCGGTCGAGGTAAACCGCCAGAACGCCAACGACAGCCGCGACAAGCGCGACCAATTAGTCAAGGAACTTTCCACCTTGACCGATACGAACGTGCAGGAAAACGCGCAGGGCCAGATCACCATAACCACCAACGGCAACATTCTGGTTTCGCCCGTGGGTTACGAGCAACTGGAGACCACCACCACCTCCACCACGCGCCCGGACGGCAGCAGCGAGACCAATGTCGGCATCCGCTTTACAGACTCCAAACGCCCCATGGACCCGCTCAGCGGCGAGTTGAGGGGTCTCTTTGACAGCCGCGATACGATTATCCCCAAATACCAGGCAATGCTTGACACTCTGGCAAATTCGCTGGTTTCCAAGGTGAATGCGCTGCACACCACCGGGTTTAATTTAAGCGGCTTTACGGGCATTGACTTTTTCGATCCGAATGCCACCGGCGCCTCGGACATAAAGCTTTCGGCATCCATTACCTCCAACGTGCAGAACATCGCCGCCGCCTCGGGCGGCGCGCCCGTGGCCGTGGGTCCGATTACTTCCTTAGCCGGTACGCACAATATCGGCGTTGGAGTCGCCCTGGGCCGTCGCAATATCGTGAGCAACTCGGTGCAGGTCATGAGCGCGGGGGTTATGCTCAAGGAAAATGTGGATTACAGCGTCGATTATATCAGCGGCACTATTCAAATGCTTAACAACACCAATGCCGGCAACGATCTTTCGATCAACTTTTCATACAATACGGGAAGTTTTCAGGGGCCCGGCGACAACACGACGGCGATCGCGATAGCGCAATTGCGGCAGGCCCTGACCATGTCGGCCGATCCCATCGGCAACGCCACGGCCACGTTTTCCGAATTCTACAGCTCACTCATCGGCCAGCTCGGCCTTGACCATAACGAATCCACGTCCAATCTTACCACTCGTAAAGACCTTGTGGCGCAATACCAGACTCAGCAGGACTCCATCGCCGGGGTTTCGCTGGACGAGGAGATGGCCGATATCATGAAATTCCAACACACCTATCAGGCGGCGGCGCGCATCATTACCACGACCAATACCATGTTGGACGCGCTGCTCGCCATTACTTAGGGGAAATTGTATGCGTATAACATCGAATGCGCTCACGCGGAACATACAAACGCTTTTAAACGACCGCTATTCCGATATGACCAACGTGCAGGAACAACTGGGTACCGGCAAGCGTCTCCTGCGGCCTTCGGACAATCCCATCGACGTGGGCAACGATATAAAACTGCGTACCTCCATCGCGAAGTACGACCAGTATAAAACCAATATCAACGACGGCATGGCCTTTATGAACGTCACCGATACGGCCATGCAGAGCATGGACACCCTGGTGCAGCGCGCGCGCGAGCTGGCCCTGGAGGGCAGCAGCGATACGCTTTCCGCAAGCGACCGCCTGTATATCCAGCAGGAGGTCGACCAGTTGTTCCGGCAGATTGTTTCCGTGGCGAACACCAATTACAAAGGCGACTATATTTTCAGCGGCGCGCAGACCAAAATCGCCCCTTTTCCACTGCAACATTCGGCCGGCGCGAACGCGACGGATTACAGCGGGCTTAAAATGGCCTATTTTAACGCCGCGGGCGGCCCCGGAACGTATCAATTGACAAATGCATTTGACGGATCGGCAATCACCGATGTCATGCCCGGTTCCCTGACCATTAAAAACGGCCCGACCACCTTTGCCGAAGGCAGGGATTTTACCCTGAATTATGCCACCGGGCAAATCACGGTTATTAATCCCGCCATGGCAGCGGACGTTTCGCCGGGAACGGCCAATTATGCGCTGGGCGCCTTCAGCATTAATTTTGATTACCTTACCCAGGCCAAGGACATTTACGGCGACAATGTCGCCAGTACCGGATTAATCCAGCGCGAAATCGAAAGCGGCGTGACCATGCCTATTAATATTACCGGCGACGAACTCATGCGTGACCCGAACACGGGCACGAGCATGACCGATACCATGATAAATCTGGGCCAGAGTCTGCTGCATAACAATCAGCCCGGCATTCAGCGGGCGATCGGCGATATCGATAATGTCCTCAAAACCCTGCTGGCGGCCCAGGCCAAAAACGGCGCGCGCACGAACCGTTTTGAAACCACGCTCACCCGCAACGGACAGCAGAACACCGATGCCCAGAGTTTACAATCGCAACTGGAAGACGTTGATATGGCAACCGCGGCCACTCAGTTTTCGTCGATGCAGAACGTTTATTCGGCGGCCTTAAAGTCCGCCTCGATGCTGATACAGCAATCGCTGGTAAATTATCTCTAAGCGGCGGGCAATTTTTGCCGTAGCGCAAATTTACAGATAGGAAGTTTGCCGAAAAACGATAAAAAAGAGGAACATTACTGGCACGGCTTTTGCATGCCAGATGCTTACGCAAGGACGCTCGGGATGGTCAGGATGACCGCAACGCAAGAGAGGCAGTCGGAGAACGGGTCGGACTGCACGGAAGCACTTTTAATATCAAAGGAGGGGTACTATGCCTCGCATCAATCACAACGTACCGGCGATGATAACCGGCAACTCGCTCAATAATATTGAGCGTCAGATGCAAAAATCGCTGGAACAACTGTCTACTGGTTTACGGATCAACCGGGCCTCCGACGACGCCGCAGGACTTTCGGTTTCCGAACAATTACGCACGCAGGTAAACGGCCTTGCCATGGGCACCCGTAACGCCCAGGACGGTATTGCGCTTGTAAATATCGCCGAAGGCGCCTTGAACGAAACCGAAGCCATGATGCAACGCATGCGCGAGCTTTCGATCCAGGCGGCCAACGACACGCTTACCTCCACCGAGCGCGGTTATATCCAGGTCGAATTCGACCAACTGCGTCAGGAAATAGACCGGATTGTGGGCGGCACGCAATATAACAGCCAGCCCCTGCTCAACGGCGGTTCCGTATGGACGACCGGCGGTGTGCTGCAGATCGGCCCCAACGACAACGCCACTGGATTTGACGTGGTTCTGGTCACGATTCCGGCAATCAACACCACGGGGCTTGGTATTTCCATCGTCGATAACGTTTGGGTCACGACCCAAATCGACGCCACCAATGCCATTTCGGCCTTAGATAACGCCCTGAGCAGCGTCAACACCCAGCGCGCTTCCTTGGGAGCTATTACCAACAGGCTCGAACATGCGCTTACTAATCAGGAAAACCAGCAAACCAATATGAGCGCGGCCGAATCCGTGATCCGCGATACCGATTTCGCCGCGACCACGACCCAATTCACCCGTAACCAGATTTTGGCCCAATCATCCACGGCCATGCTCGCGCAGGCGAACTCGCTGCCGCAGAGCGTGTTGAGTCTGCTCAAGTAAGTACGTCGGCGCTTCGGTCGCGCCGGTTGTTGCAAATGTCAAGACGAGCGGAACGCCCGGATTTTCTCCGGGCGTTCCGCGCTCCACAAGGGCGAGGGAATTGTTGACAACGTCGCCCCGATAAACGATATTAGCTACGTTTCGGGAACGGCCCGCGGCAGATTTTTGCCGGGGGAACCAAGGCACGGGAGTTATGGCTGATTTTTTTAAAGACCTTATCTATTCCAAAACCGATATCATTACCTTTCCGGGCGGCGTTCCGGGGTTCGAGGCAAACAAGGAGTTCGTGCTGGTGCAGATTCCCGAATACGTGCCCTTTGAATGGCTGGTTTGCATCGACGGCTCGCGCCTGCGCTTTGCCGTGATAAACCCGCTGCTCTTTAAGGCCGATTATTCGCCGGAGCTTGACAAAAGCCATTTCGACGAACTCAAGATCGAAAAACCGGAAGATGTCCTGCTCTATGCCATCGTGACCATACGCGAGAACCCGCTCGAATCCACCGCCAATCTCGTGGGACCGGTGCTGGTCAACAAAGCGTTGCGCCTGGGCAAGCAGATCATCCTGGAAGACGAACGCTACACCACGCGGGAACCAATTCTGCGAAAGACGTAAACCATGCTCGTATTGACGCGAAAACTCGGCGAATCCATCCGCATCGGCGACACGGTCATCGTTAAAGTCGTGGAGCTCGATAACCGGCATGTCAAGCTCGGCATCGAGGCGCCTAAAAGCATTTCGGTCAACCGCGAAGAAATCTACGAACGCATCCAGAAAGAAAACAAGGCCGCCTCCATGCCCAAAGACCAGAGCCTCCAGGACATGGCCGACGCCCTGCGGAAAAAATAGCGCTTCCTCATTACCTGCCCTGGATTTTTTTGCCGCTTCATTTATCCCTTGTCTGCCGCTCCCGCATTTAAGCGCCGAATTTTGCCGGATTTGGGCGGTTTTAAGAATTATCTAAAGTAAACATTCCGGTATTAAATTTGCTGCTATTGTTACTGCAAAAGCTAAAGTAACCCATTTTTGCCGGAGGATTATCATGGAAACCGCTCTCAATCAAACGGCGTCAAAAGGACTGTGCATCGGCGATGTCGCCAAAATATGCGGCGTGCCGGCCCACACCATCCGCTTCTGGGAGCGCGAATTCGCGGCGCAGCTCATGCCCGACCGGACCAACGGAAAACAACGGCGCTATCAGGACGGCGATATCAGCCAGATCATGCGCATTAAAAATCTTTTATGGGAGGACAAGTTTTCCATCGAGGGCGCGCGCAAATTACTGAACGGCACGCAGCTTCTGCCCTTTGTCGCGCCGCAGTTCCGCCGCAACGTCAGCGATATCCATGACCTGGCCGCAAAAATCGTCAACTTGATCCAGCAGAATTTATCGGCCCCCGCGGCCAGCGAAAAAGCGGCGTAGAGGACCATGAAAACAATCGACATCATCGAGTACGCAAACAAGTATGGCTGGGGGCCTTATCTTGATATTTTGCGGAAGCGGTATAGAGCAAAGCTCTATTCCCGCGGGCGGTTTTGCGGCCTTATGGCGCGCGCCTATTTCCTGATGGGAAAGCCACGCCGGGCGGCCGCGATTGTGGCGCTGGTGCCGGACGCGGTCTCGGCTGCGGATGCAATCGCAATAGTAAACGGCCAGATCCGGCAAACGGAACGTCCGGCTCCGACCTGCTGCCTGAACATGATCGTAAAAAACGAGGAAAAGAATATTGCCGCCGCGCTTTCGTCGGTGGACGATATCATGGACGAGATTGTCGTATGCGATACCGGCTCCGACGATAACACCGTGGCCGAAGCGCTGCTGTTCGGAGCAAGGATCGTCCGGTTTCCCTGGAACGGCGATTTTTCACAAGCGCGTAATGCCGCCTTGAAGGCGAGCGGCTGCGACCATGTTTTCTGGATGGATGCGGACGACCGCGTAGACAATGCCTCCCGGCAGGAACTGGCGCTTTTGTGCCGCCGGCCTCCCGGCCAGGCCGCGGCATTTTGCGTGGCCAACGAATATGCGCCCGGCAGCGGCGCGCAATTCATGCAGATCCGGCTCTTCCCGCGGCGTCCGGAGGTTTACTTTGAGGGACGGGTGCATGAACAAATTGTTTACAGCCTGAAACGCGAGGGTGTTCCGGTTTACCGCTGCGAAAGTATAAAAATTATCCATCTCGGTTACAACGATCCGCAAACGCACCGGGAAAAAGCCGCGCGCAACTTAACGCTGATTGCCGCGGAACTGGCGGATCATCCCCAGAGTCTTACCCTGCGGCTCAGCCTGGGCGATTGCCATGTGCTGCTCGGGAACTATGCCGCGGCGTTGGCGCTGTACCGGGCAATCGCCCACAATGAACGGGCGTTTCACCAATTTAAAGACGTTTACGTCCAAGCTCTTTACAATTGCGCCATGCTGGCACGCCGGCGCGGCGATGAACGCGAGGCCCGGCGCTATTTATACCGCTGCCTCTATTGCGATCCGTCGCGCGGGGAAGCGGCCTTCGCCCTGGGGTTAATTTACTTACGGGAAAACAGTTTTCAAAAAGCCTGCTTGTTCTTTCTTAAGAGCATCGGCGCTTCCGTTTGCATCCGCGACACCGCTACCGACCACCGGTCCATTAAAATGCACGGCCTTTATTTCGCGGCCGTGGCCTATTGCCGTTTAAAACAATTCAAGCAGGCCGAAATGCTCGTGCGCGCCGGGCAGGCCGATTTTCCCCAGACGCTTGATTTTTATAACCTGATGGGGAAAATTCTGTTCAGGCAATATCGTTTCGTGGAGGCCTGCCGCGTTTTCGTGGCTTCGGTCGGCCTGCGGCCCCTTCAAAATTCCGGCGCCTATTTCGGTCTGGCGTGCATTTATCGCGTTCTGGGCGAGTCCCAAAAAGCGCGGCTGGTGCTGCGGCTCATGCACAGCGGCGACGGCGGGCGCAACATTCAAGCGGTGCGCAATTTATCTTCCGTAAACAACGCGCCGCCGGTGGCGGCCCTGCAAAAATCCGCGGCGTGAAACGTTCGGCTGAGTTTGTGATGGGCGGCGATGCTAGAACAGCAGCCTGGAAAGCATCTGGTGCGCGGCTTGGGTGAGAGGCAGGAAAATATCATTGATCCCCAGGGCAATCAGAACGATCTCCAGAACAAACACGACGGCCGAGAGCAGCAGCAGGTTCGTTAAAATAAAAATAAGGCCGCCGCGCACGGTTTTTTCCCGCCGGTTAAAAACCACCAGGGACCCTAACTGCATGAATATTTTTCCCATGCCCTGTCGTCTCCTGCTATTTGAATCTGGTGTTCAGGATGGTAGAAATTGACGCATGCGCGCCGATATTTGCCGAGAACATCTTTATAATCGCCAGGCTGGAAAACCGCTCGCCGACATTTATAACGCACGCAATTGCCGCAAGGGGCCGCTCCTTGGAATCCGACGTGGTATTGACCGAAAAAATATCACCAAGGGCGACACCGTCGTTGGCGCCGATATCGGCGATCACCATTTCGTAGGGTGCTAAAACCGGGCCGGTAGTAAGGCGCCGCGCAATATGGCCCGAAACTATCCGATCGGCGGCGAGCAGGGTATCTACCTGCCGGTCGGGAAATGCGGTATGTTTTGACAGACGAACATTCTTGGGGAAAATATCCCAGACTTTTTCGAGACGCACCGTTATGCTCTTGCCGTCCGTTTTGGCCGCAAGCCCCCATCCCAGGCGGCGAAGAATGATTCCGTGCGATTCGCCTTTTATTGAAATGGATCCATACGCGCCGATTACATCCAGGGTATCGCCGGGGGTACATGCGCCGCCGCCCGCATTCTTAAAAACGATTTCGTCAAACGGTTTATAGGTTCCGATCGCTCCCGAATTGTCAATGAGCGTGGAACCCTTCGGGTAAAAGCGCTCGCGCTGCCCCGCCGTTGCGGCCACAAACGGCGCCGCGGCCAGAAATTCGCTCGAATAATATCCCTTTTCGATAAGGGAATTGATTTCGACGGCGAGCACCAGGGGCGGCTCCGAATCCGCCGCGGCGCCGACAAGCTTGGTTGACAATTGCGCCGGACTTTCCTGATCGATCGGGCTGAGCGAGGAAGTTTCATAAGGCTTGGGCCGGCTCTGGAGATCGTATTCCGTGGAATTAAGGGTCTGGGCAGGTTTATCGGACAAATCCTGCCCGGCAGGCGCTGCGGCGGATGCGGATGACGATCCGGGAATCGTGAGGACTGTCCCCGGATAAATCAAGTTGGGATTTTGCACCGATGGATTGGCATGCCAGATATCGGGCCAGCGAAAAGCGTTTTTAAAAAACGAAAAGGCAATGTCCCAGAGCGTGTCATGTTTTTTAACGGCATAGGTGTTTTCTCCGCTGTTGATTGGTTGCGAGGCCCCGGCATCGCTCGGGGGATTGGCGCGGCGCGCGGAATTTAAACGGTAATGAATAATGGTATTCCCCTCCGGTGAAGCACTCTGGGCAGGGGAGGGAAGGGCCATGAAAGACGCTTTCCCTGAATTGTTGGAAGGGGGCGCATTCACGCTGCTGGAGTCCGAAAACACCGCCGGCGACACTGCTCCAACGATCAGGGCGGCCAGGACCACGGCACCGGCATTTTTTAAAATAGTATCGCGCACTGCATTTTTCTCCGGATAATTCCTTATATGTCAATTTACATAAGCTATTCTAATCTCCCTTAAATAATATATTGGCACTCGGCGTCCTGTCAAGATAATTAGGATCGCCGTCCCTTTTATCGGCGGCGCCATGGCCGCGCGGCCGCCTTAAAATAGCTGCACCGCGCCCGATAAAAAATGTATTTTTAGTCATTAAACTATAAAGGTCGTAAAAATATGGAAAAAAAACACATCCGGGAGGTCGCGGGGGGCATTACGGCCGCCGCCGGATTTTTCGCCGCCGGCGTTGAGAGCGGCCTTAAAACCTCCGGGGACGCCGATATGGCGCTTCTGGCCAGCAATACGCCGTGCAGCGCCGGGGGCGCCTTTACCACCAACAAGGTGCGCGCCTCGTGCGTTACCTGGTGCGAAGCGGTCCTGCCGTCGGGTAAGGTCCGCGGCCTGCTGTGCCTGAGCGGCAATGCCAACGCCTGCACCGGTAAACAAGGCCAAAGCGACACCGCCGCCCTCGCCCGGCTGGCGGGCAATGCGCTGCAATGCCCCGCGCGCGAGGTGTTGATCGCCTGCACCGGCATTATCGGGCACTGCCTGCCCATGCGAAAAATAGCGCCGTCTGTAGCGCGCGTCAACAATTTGCTGGCCGCAAGCGCCGCGGCAGGCACGGCCTTCGCGCGCACGATCATGACCACCGACACCGCCGTCAAGCAGGCCGCCTGCCGGATCACGCTGGCGGGAAAAAAAACGGTCACCATCGGCGGGTGCGCCAAGGGCGCCGGCATGATCGCGCCGAATATGGCGACCATGCTGGCCCTTATAACCAGCGATGCGGGCATTGCGCCCCGTCAGCTTGACCGCATGGTAAAACGCCAAGTCGACCGCACCTTTAACAACCTGAGCATCGACGGCGACACCTCCACCAACGATATGGCCTTGGTGC
>JAQUMP010000076.1 GCA_028718065.1 Chitinivibrionales bacterium
CGTATTCGCCGGACGAGATAATAGTCAAGGAACAGGACGTGGGGGACACGCTCTATATTATTAAATGGGGCACGGTCTCAATTGTCAAGCACGTCGCCGACGCCGGGACCATAGCCCTGGCCACGCTTAGCCAGGGGGAATTTTTCGGGGACATGGCCGTTTTTGACGCGGAGGTGCGCTCCGCCAGCGTCGTGGCCAAATCGCAGTGTTTGCTGTTGCGCATAAACGGCGACGATTTAAAGGAGGTCATTGTCGATAATCCGCGCATTGCCATCGAACTGCTGCGGATTTTCGTCAAGCGATTGCGCAGCGCCAACGCGACCATTGAGACGCTGTCGCGCAAGGACCATAAAGAGGCGGGAGAATCATGAGGGCAACCCGCGGCATGGTTTTTTTCCGGGCGATCTTTTTTATGTGCGCGGCATTTTTGATTGCCGGGTGCGCCGCGCCGCCGCGCATGAGCGTGCTGATCCGCATGATCAAGCCGCAGGAGGATTACTTTACCAATACAATTATCGCCGATTTTAACACAACCCATCATGCCGCCGTGAGTGTGGTGCATTATGAACAGACCGATGCCCTGGAAGCCGAAATCAAGGCAGCCGCCCCGTCGGTGGGGCTGGTAAAAATACCGTTTGACAAATGCAATACCCTGATTGCCCGGGGGTTGTTAAAGCCGCTCGATTCCATTCTAACGCCGGCGGAGCTCGCGGATTTTAAAAAGACCTATCTTTTGACCTCGCTGGGCCGTTCCAAGGATCTCCAGTATCTGGTGCCGCGCAAATTCGAAACCCGCCTGATGGTTTATAGCAAAAGTAAAGTTGCCGACGCCGTTGCCTCCTGGCGCGCCTTTAAGGATTCCATCGATGCGGCGCTCAAGCCATGCAACGGCTACGGCCTGCCGTCTACCTACATGCTTAAAAGCGATCCCAACCAATGGGATTTTTATGACCTGTTCGTGGTGGGATGGGTCTGGGCGCATACGGTTTACGACGGTGTCAAGTGTCCGCGCATCGCCAACCGGGGCAAACGCTATTCCGGAACATCCCTGGGCGTGATCGACCGCGTTTATTCACTTAAGGGCGATTCCACGGCTATGCTCCGGCTGCAGGGCGACGCCGTGGTGGATGCGTTTCACTGGGAAGCCCTTTACGCCGCCTGTAATATTTATAATAAAAAAATGTGGACGGAGGCATGGAGCGGGACTGAAATCTGGAAGGGATTTCAAAGTGAAGAAGTTTTTTTATCGTTTATGACCCAGCTCGACTGCTTTTTTATCCACGGTACCGGCCAGGACGATCTGGAGGGATATCTTAAAGTGCCCGATGATCTGGGCGTAGCCACCATGCCCGCGGGCTGTTCGGTGGAGCTGGACGAACACGGCATGGTTCGGCGCGCGGGATGTAAATCGATAACGACCGGCGGGTGGTGGTGGGGAATTCCCGCCACAACGCCCCATCCGCGGCTTTCCTATGAGTTGGCCATGGCCATTACCAATACCCAGAACCAGATCCAGGAAAGCTCGCGCTTCGGCATGATCCCGGTGCGCAAGGATATCCTGGGCGACATGTCCATGCTCTACGGCGGCGGCTGGATCACCCGGATTTACGAGGCCTCGCTGCAGCAGTTGATTTTTAATAAGTATACAACCATCCCCGGCAATGCGCATTTCGACCGGATCGGCGGGCTCTATCTTGACGCGTGGTACGATATCGTCGTCGACCGGAACTGGTCGGGCAAAAGCCTTGATTTTCCGAATCGGGCATTTATTCAAAAGTTGCTGGAAGAAAAGTACGCCCCGCAGGCGCAGAAGATTTTGAGCGAGCCGTAATAGTAATAAATTTACCAATGCTGTTTTTATGAACCAAGCTAATTCGCCAACCCCGGACCCGCTTCCGGACACGATCACGTCGCTTCAGAGCGCGTATCGGCAAAATCCGGCGGACGCCGGGCCGGCCGTTAAGCTCGCCCAGCATTACATGGACCAGGGTTGGCTTAACCAGGCCGCGGAAATTTTCGACAAATTATCGGGCGGGAGCGACCCGGCGCTCTGCACCGATTACGGCATGCTGCTGGCATGGGGCAATCTTTGTTGCAAACGTCAAGAATTACCCAAAGCCTTGCGCATGTTCAAAAAAACGACCGTGCTCAGGCCGCGGGGCGCCGAGGGTTGGAACAACCTCGGCATCGCCTATCTCATGTCCGGCGAAAACGAAAATGCGAAGGGTTGTTTTGAAAAGGTGCTGGAGCTTGAGCCCGATAACGCCGGCGCGCTTTTGAATCTGGGCAATTTTTACCAGCAAAAAGGGGAAGTGGACCGGGCGCTGCGTTTGTTCGAAAAGAGCGTGGCGGTACGCCCCGATTTTGCCGACGGCTGGTTTAACCTCGGCAATGCCTGGTGCGCCCGGGCCGATTATATCAAGGCGCAAAAGGCCTATCACAAGGCGCTGCGCTACCAGCGCGAATTTCCCTCGGCCCTTAAAAATCTGGGATTCGCCCTTGAGCAGTCCGGCCAATACGACCAGGCCGAACAGCACTATCGAAAAGCATTGGAGTTTAATAAAGCGGACCCATCCTTATATGTAAACATTGCCAATGCCTGTTTAAAGCTTAACAAATTCGATGACGCTAAAAAATATTATTCCAGCGCCGTCAAGCTTGCGCCGACCGACGTCTCGGGCTGGCTGGGACTGCGCAGCCTGGCCCTGTTCAAGGGCGACCTGCTTACCTACGTCAAAGCGACCCTCGCGATCATCCATCGCCTGCCGCCCCCGGAAATTGCCGGCGCGGTCAGGACCTTGCATGAGTTGGGCAAATACGGCATGGTTGATGAAATCCTGGAGAAAGCGGACGCAATGCAGATCCGGGGCGACGAGCTGGATGGCGCCCGGCTGGTGGCCTACCAACGCCGTCAGAGCGATGCCGGCAAAATCGTTGCTTTACAAAAGCGTTTGTCCGAGTCGGCCGCAAACGGCGCCGTGCGTTTATGGCTTGCGGAATTTTACTGCAAAAGCGGGCTTTTCCAGAAGACCGTTGAATGTTTTAAAAAAGGAGCGGCCGACGGCGGCTATGGCATCAAGCTCCTGTGGAAAGCTCTTTTTGCCCTGGGAAAACTTGAGGAGGTCGATTGTTCCATCCAAAATTATTTGCAGCAAAACCCTGATTTTTTCGACGGATGGTTTTTTAAAGCCAAGCTTTTGCTCCTGCGAGACAATCCGCAGGAGGCCCAAAACGCCCTGAGCACTGCCGTTGAGTATGGGTTCTCCGACGTAGAACTGATAAAAGAAGAGCCGATGCTCCGCAAATTATACCAGAAAATAACGACTGGAACTTGACATTTGAGCTATTTTTATACTATACTCAAAGCATGATGTCCCCGACACCAAACCAGCAAAGGCAGGACCCCATGGTTAAATCCGGCCCGAACGCATCCGAGGCCATCGGCAAACTCACCCAGAGCAAAATGGACTCCAACCGGCTCTACTCCATCCTGCTCGATGCGCGCTCCACGACTATTTCCGAAAACATGTACGATGTTTCCGAAAAGCTTTTACAGAACGAAAAACTAAACGCCAAAAGCGCCCTGGAGCATCTTTGGTCGCTCAAAAAAAACATGCAGGGCCGAGACGAACTCGATACGGTCGACATGCTGATCCAGTTTTATCAGGATAAAATGGATGTTATGCGCAATAAAGAGGAATATATTAAAAAGGTGAGCAAAGATTCGCGCCTGCTGCTCGAAGAAAAGCGCAAACGCGACGCCGAGATCGCAACAATCAAGCAGGAAATCGGCGAATGCACGCGCGGCATTGCCGAATTCAACGCCAAGCTCGAAACCCTCAGGATAAAGGAACAGGAATTGCAACTGATCGAAAGCCAGGTTAAAAAAGAGCTTTTGGTCAATGAAAACGAAGTCGTGAGCGGGCTTTATGAAATCATCCTGTCGCATCAGGAGGCGGCTGCCGCCAAGACGGCCGCGCCCGCGGAGGTGCAGGAAAAAAACGCCATGGAGCTCCAGGACCGCATGGAACCGGCTGAGGATGCCGTTATCAAACCCAAATCGAACTACCCGCTTCCACCGGCGCTTGAACCGCTTGAAAAAGTGTTCGAATTGACACCCGCGAAAGCGGCCCCGGAAAAATCCGTGACCGCCGAAACGGCCGTCCTGGAAAACGTAAAGGACGCGGGAAAATCCCCGGAGCCCGCGAGCATGGATTTGTATGCCCGCGTCGAAGCCCCGGCGGCGCCGGCCTATCCCAAGTCCGTGGTTAAAACGACGCGCGGCACGGTGATCGGCGAATATTATTATGACTCCAAAGCCTATAAAAACAAGCGGCATTATGTTTTTAACAGCCAGTTTTTCTTGGACCGGCTCTCGGCCGGCATCAAGGAAATATTCACGACCGGCAACCAGAATATCGCCGTCGAAATGCTGCAAATGGTCCAGGATGCCTATAAACGCATCACCCAATCGCCGGGCCTGCATTTTGAGAATTCAACCAACGAAATCGTCAACGATAAAACCCTTAAAGAGCTGTGGCAGCAGATTAAATCCAAGGACTATGCCGAGGCGGGAAAATTCTGCGCGCGCCTGCAGGCTAAAATTTCTTTTCTCGGTTTAAACTACCGTATCTTGCTCCAGGAACAAATGGACCTTTACAATAATGCCGAATAGACTTTTTCCGGTTTGTCTTCGGCCGGCATTTTTAAGCGTTGCGCTCGCCATGAACGCCGGGGCTACCATGCCCGGCGCGTCCGATTCGGTGCATGCCGGCGCCACCTTCAGCGTTACGCAGGGCCGGAATGCGGACTGCGTTTCCGTATCTGTCAAGATTCCTCCTCCCGTGACCGCCCGCCGAAAAGGTCCGCCGGCAAAACTGGATGCCCTGCCGGTAGCGGCGAAAGACCGGCCGTTTGTTGTGCCCATGCCGGATTGGCCCGATTCTTTTTCCTTTCTCGAAAATTATTCCGGCGCGGCGCCCATAAAACCTTCGCAGTCCCATTTGACAAGCTATAATAACATGCCGCCGGCGGGCCGCCTCGCGCCGCAAACGGCGCCGGTCGGCCCGCGCGTTCTGCGGTTTATTGTTTTACTGGCATCCATAGGCATGATCGTGGCCACGGTGTTTTTTTATCGCTCCCGGCGGCGCAACAAAGAAAGTTTTATGAAGCAGACGCGGCTTTCCATTATGGACAAGGAGGTTCGTCGCGCTTGCAAATATATCGAAAGTAATTATGCCGATCCCCGGCTCGATCCTGAATTTATCTGCAAGGAGCTTACCACCGGCCGGGCTTTTCTGGAGGCGCTCTTTGAACGGGAACTGGGGATGAAGGTCGGCGATTTTATCGACCAGGTGCGTGTCCACCATGTTCGCCGCCTGCAAGAAGCCAAGGCGGAAATGGACCCAGCCGGCCTCGCCGGCCAAACGGGCTTTGCCGACATTCGCGCGCTCCAGGAAACATATCTGCGGGTGACGGGAAAAAGCATTGACCTGCCCGTTGTTTCTTTCAAATAATCCCGATGCCCAAATCGTTAGCGCACGATATCAGCTTTTCATCAGCCGTGGCCAGAAAGGCGCGGGCAGTGCGTGCAAGCTCAAGATAGAACGCGTCGTAAACCGTGATGTTTTTTGCACACGCGAGTTTTAAGGCGCTTGGGAGCAGCGGTGCAAGCGCACAAAAGACCACCGGCAGATGCAGGAAATGCCCGATCTGTTTTACAGCAAGCTCTTCGGAACATTGCCCTTTGACAACCTTCTTCCAGGCCACATTTCCGAACTCGGCCTTCAGTAACTCCGGAGCAATAAGGCCGATACCGTGGCGATCCACGCGATCATGTACTCGTCGTGCGACCTCATCGTTTTTTTCGGGAAAAAACCATGGTACGACGGCAGAGCAATCTAGCACGATGGCATTCATCGGTCGCGGTCTTGGCGGATCATGGCGGTACTGGAGGGCGTGCGTCCGTAGGAGGCCTCGATCGTTTCACGGACTGCGTCGATTGAGCGTAGAACATTGTTTCGGGGATACTCGTTTACTTCCACGGCTGCTTCCAGAATTGCGAGGGCCTCCCCGGAAATTGAGCGGTGATGCGCCTTAGAAGCGGACTTGAGCTTGCCATAAAGATATTTAGGTACATTTCTGATTTGAATTGCCGATGCCATGATGACCTCCTTTTGTTATAGTTAAAACATATATTGTTATGCAATGATTTGCAAGCAATTTGCGCCGACAAGCACAAATATGCATGCAAAATGCATGTGCTTGCAGGAGTTACAGCCGAATCTTCAATCGTGATGGAATGAGATAGTTGCCGATTTTAATGGTGCGATTATGTATAATTAGCACAACAATTAACCGACAAGTTCTTTTCACAAAAGAGACTTCCTGCTTTGCGTTTCTCCACCATCTGTTTTTTGCTTTTGATTCCATTCCGTCCCAGCTATTCCGCATCATTTCTTTCCCCATGGCAGAACCTCATTGCCCACGATACCTTGCTTTTGTCCTGCAAGGGCCAGGACGCCGGTGTCCTTTACCATTCCATAGATCTTGACAGTGAGCAAAACAATATAGTCCTGCGCGACAGCACCTTTGTGAGTTTTGCCCCGGAAGCGGGGCAGGCGGTTAATACCATTGCTATTTGCGAAATTAAAAAATACGACGGGCAGGGGCGGCTTTTATTTGCGCAGCAGGACCTCTACAGCGTGAGCGGAATAAGCCGGTGGCGTGCAGTGCGCCAGGCCGGAGGACAATGGGATTATAGCGTGCTTGCCGGGGGAATAACGACAAAAAAAAATATAAGCGCGCATTGCGACAATATTCTTGCCCTTGCCGCAATCGAAAAAGGCATCAGAGAAAACGCCATTCACGCCGGGCAAACCTGGCAGGACACGAGTCTGAATATGCTCTCCGGCGCTTGCGATCCCGCGACCATTACCTGTATCGCGCCGCCGACGGCAGGCAATCATGGCCGCTGGGTTTTTAGTTCCCAAAGCGACGGCCAGAGCGAACGCTGGGAAATCGACCGGAGCGGCAAAACAATTATTCAGGAAGTTGCGCCGCTCTTTACCGGCATTGCCAAAGGATATTCCGACAGCACGCTTTCGAGTGCTTTACCTCTTGCCCTTGGCGATATCGGCGGCCTGTTTAAAATAAACGCACCGGGTGCGAAAAAGGCGGGGGAGTCGATTCGCCTTGCCCTGGATTCCGGCGCGGTGCTTGACATTTCGGTCGGACCCTTTTATGATCACCTAAACGGCGCCTGGATTCTAAAGTCCTTGAAGAAGGCGAGTTCTTTGCTCGGGGAGCCTTTAGCGGATTCGCTCAAGGTAAAGTATACCAGTCCCACGGTCATAATGCAATCAAACGACCGGGAAATAGTTACTCTCAGCAAAAAAATAAAAGGCATGGAAACAGATAATTTAAAAATCATTAAATTAATGACGGAATATGTTTATGGCTTGCTTCGTAAACAAAATACCGTCACGTTTTCAAGCGCGCTGGAAACGCTGCATGCAGGTTTCGGCGATTGCGGGGAACATGCCGTTCTTCTTGGCGCGCTGCTGCGCGCGGCCCATATTCCGGCGCGGGTTATTGTGGGCGCCGTATATGTTGACAATGAGAAAGCCTACCGCTATCATGCCTGGGTCCTGGCTTATGCAGGCAAATGGCTATTTGCGGATGCCGCAATAAACATTTTTCCCGCCGAAGGCGACCGGTTTCCTCTGCTCATCGACGACGACGGCGCCCTCATGATCGAACTGATGCGGGTGGTCGGCAAGATTAAGGTGTCCTATATTTCCACGCTATCGCGTTAATTGCACGATGCTGTCGGGATAAATAGTCACCGTTACGGAATCGTTGATAGACCCGCCGACATTTGAATTCTGCGTCATAGTATTTTGGACTGCCTGAACCGGGTGATTCCCATTTGTCGTGTAGAGACCGTAGATTTGCATAGTAAAACGCGCCGGAGGGAGCGGCCCCATCGTAAATATCCTGCCGTTGCTGCCGGTCTGGAAATAATAGGGCGTTCCCCTGACGTAAATGTACGATAGTGCCAGCGTATCGTTTTGGGCGCTGGTCAGAAACCCTTGCAAATATCCCGGTTCTTTAAGTGTGTCGATCGTGTCTGCCCAAGCCACAGCCGGTTGGCAGGGAATGTTTTGAAAAATACCGGAGCTTTTTTGATCGGCGGAAAAAACAATAAGGTTATAATACCCGTGCGGGATGTTGGCAAAAACGAATTTGCCGCTGTCGTCGGCCATGGAAGAGTCCGAAAATGTCCCAGTATCCAGGACCGGCATCCAATCCTGGGAGAAAAGACGCACCTTGGCCATTGGTTTGGTTGCGCCCGTGATCCGGTCCGATGCGGCGGTTACAACCGCGCCATTGCCGGTCCCCGAGCTGTTGCCGCCGCCCGCAATATTCATGGTACAGGCGAACAGCAGGCATGCCGACAACAAGGCGCCTAACTTGATGGTCAGGGAGCGTATCATAGGGAACTCTCTTTACTTTTTGGCGGTTCCGATAAGGGAAACGCCTGAAAATTAATTTGGTAAACCCGATCGGCGCTTTGGTCGGCATGGGCCATTTCGGCGATTTTGTTTTTAGTATCGATTATAAGCTGCCTGATCGCCTTAAAGGTTTCCGCGGACACGCCCACGGTTTGCGTGCCGAGGTAGCGTTTGTCGCGGGGAAAGCGGTCCCTGGCTTCCAGCGCAAGGCGCATGGTCTCCTGTTGAAAATTGGCCCAGGCTAGCGATTGAACTTCTTCGCCGGTCGTGATTGCAACATCCGCTATTTCGTACCCGCCGATTTTGTTTTTAAAAATAAGTTTGAGCGATTCCAAAAGTTCGACGGACTTGCGCGCTTGTGCCGGCGTAATCGCCGGCACAACGAGGCCTGCAAGTTTTTTAAAATCCCCGGTAAAACCATGCATCCCGATTATCGAACGCACGGCCGAATGATACCATTCGGTATAAAAATCGTATTGTTCTTTGGAAACCAGCCGCGCTTCCTTACTTTTAGCGAGCGCGCAGAGTTCCTGATAATAACGGTTCCGGTCTTCGGTTGCGCGCGCCTGGTTAAAAAAAACAAGCGTTTCAAAATAACGGGTTTCGTTCGGGGAATGTCTGAGAATTTCGGAAAGTTTATTTGCAGTGACTTTGGAGAGGCCGATTCTGCCCTTAACGACCATGGTCAGCCACGAGGTGGAGTTAATACCCATTCTCTGCGCAAACCAGCGGTTGGACGCGGGAATTCCTTGCGCTTTGCGGTTGTCAACCAGGTCGCTTAGGTACGTTCGATAATCGGTATAGGTAACGAGAGGTTTCATAATTACCGTAATATGGTTATGGGCACGACCGAAACCGCGCTCGCGGTTTTAAGTTGTGCAATAATGCACCCGCCCGCAATAATTGATTTACTCAACGATAATTGATACATTCCGGGACCGCGTTGCTCCTTTTTTAAAAGCGTGGCGATTTTGCGACCGTTGAGCCCATACAATTCGAGTTGGACTGATTGGGCGGACGGAACCGAAAGTCTCAGAATGTTTGAGGACCGGTCAAAAGCTAAGGCCGCACCGGCGCTTATTATTGCAGGTAAAGTAGCGTTGGCCATGGTTGAATTTTCGCTTACGGTAAATTTAAGCAGGGTGTCATTGCCTGCCATCGTGTCCACAACGGTATAGGTCCCGACATTCAAAACGCCGAAACGATAGGTTGGGCCGAAAGGCCCAACGACCAAGGGGCAGGCTATCATGGTACGAATCGGTGATAAATAATATCCTATTTTAACAAGGTAATTCTGGCTGCAGGGTGCACGCAGGCATAAAAAGTTTGATGTTTGCACAATGCGATAGGAAGCTATATAGGGCGAAAGGCAAGTATTGCTATTATTGCCGAGGATGAGCTGCATAACAACCGAATCGCCCAGAATTGGGTTGGGAGGTGTCAAAATTGCATACGGATTGGTTGGGTCGACAATGGTGACCTGTGACGCCGCAAAAATGGGAAGTGATAGTACGGCAACCAGCAAAAGGACCTGTTGCAACGAAACCTTTTTTTTCATGGTGAAGCTCCTTTATTTAATAACCAGCGGCAATGTTGTTTCGGTCTCGTTGGATTTTAAGCGTGCGATGAGGCATCCGCGCGCACCGGTAAATTTATTAAGCGAAAAAGAGGTAATTCCGGCCGGACATTGCTTGTTGTCAAGCAGCGCCGCGATTTTTTGGCCGTTAAGGCCGTAAAGCTCAAGCGTTACTAATTGTGCCGCGGGCAAGTCAAGCTTGAGCACGTTTAAGGA
>JAQUMP010000077.1 GCA_028718065.1 Chitinivibrionales bacterium
TTGGGTCCAAGGTAAATTTCGCGGGTAATTATCAATATGGCAATTTAGATATCATGCGGTTTTTCGGCCGCAGCGCTTGGCTTTATGGCTTTCTCCTGCCGATGTATTCTGGGGGCAGAGACACTTTTCAATATAACTTGGCCGCATCCGCCTTGACAATGGGTCTTATCCCGGCGGGCTTTTATGCGGGGTATAAGTTAGTTCAAGGTCATGATTATTCCTCGGGTCGGGGATTTTTCATAGAAACTACCGGTATCATGGGCGGGCTTACCGGCTGGCTTCTCCCAACCCTGTTTAACGCAAATTTCGACAGCACGGCCGACCGCAGGATAATTATCTCCTCCATTTTTGCCGGACATATCCTCGGCACGGCGCTCGGATTTAAATACGAAGAGCAGAATTCCTACACTTTTTTTCAGGGAGTTTTTACCGCCTTTTCCGCCGGCTGCGGAAGCGCGATCGGCCTGAGTATTCCTCTTCTGGCCCACGCGGATTCGTCAAAACCCTATATTATCGCCGGCCTTATCGGCGGTTGGGGCGGACTTTTTGCCGGTGAATATTTAGCTAAATCCCTGTTCGAAATAACCGGCCATGACCAGAAACAATCCCATCTCGATATTTCATTTCCCCTCGCTTACGAGTGGCCGTCCCTTTTGCAAACGATCGGCGCCGGGAGCAACCGCAAATTTATTTTACCGGACCGGCGCGTGGATATCCTGCAGGCGACGCTCAATTTTTAATAATCCCGGATCATCCCCGCCGGCGCCGTGACTGTTGTTTCCTTAATGTATATTTATATGCTTTAATATAACTTTGCAAAACAAGGACTATCTTTTCCGGGGTGTAGCGCAGTCTGGTAGCGCACCTGCCTTGGGCGCAGGTTGTCGCAGGTTCGAATCCTGTCACCCCGATTCTCTTTTTGTGCCTTTAGCTCAACTGGATAGAGCAGCGGATTTCTAATCCGCAGGTTTTGGGTTCGATTCCCGAAAGGCACACGAAAAATAAAGGCCTGTTTCCTGGTGGATTTCATAGGGAAACGGGCTTTTTTTATTTTGACAAAGTAGAAAGCCCGCCTTTTTCCTAAATACGCCCAAATACCCCAAGTGTACAAGTAAATTGGTACACTCATTGGTACACCCCCGACCTGCGGCGGCATAATAGTTTTCAAAGGAATTGACAATTCAACAAGAAAGTGATATATTACTAATATGACCTATCGAATAGACATAAGACGAAAAGCGGCCAAGAATTTGCAGAAGCTTCCGGCCGATGTAAAAAAACTGCTTTTCCTGCTTATTGAGGACTTGAAAGCGGACGGGCCGTTTCAAATATCATGGCCGAATTATTCACCGCTCGGAGATAATAAGTATCATTGCCATTTAAAGCATAGCTGGGTAGCGTGCTGGATATGGTTTAAAGACAGTTTAGAAATCGAGGTGTACTATGTTGGCAGTCGTGAAAAAGCCCCCTATTGAATTTTCAATTAACGGCGAGGGCGCGAAGGAAGCTATGGACTGGCTGGCCCGTAAATTTCGCTTGCAGGTCATTTCCGATACGGATGAAAAAGTCAATATCGAAGATACGGACTTTTACCATGAAATGGAAGTGAACCGGAGCGGCAACCTTCTGGAAGCGGCGCGGCTTAAGGCCGGGCTCTCGCAGAAACAGCTTGCCGATGCTGCGGGTGTCCGCCAAACCATGATAAGCGAATTTGAGAACGGCCGGCGTCGGATTACCGGGAAAATGGCCGGGCGCTTCGCAAAGGTGCTTAAAATAAAACGGGAAAGATTGATTTAAGGATAATTAATGTTCAATTTACAATCGTCATTGCGTTCTATTCCCGAAAGGCACACGGAAAACAAAGCCTGTTTCCTGGTGAGTTTTCATAGCGAAACGAGCTTTTTTATTTGACAAATCGGGAAATATTAAAAGGTGTCAATTACGCAGGAATGACCGAAAAACGAACCGGTCACAAATTGTGACCGGTTTCCAAATCTTAAACATTCGTCTATTTGCCCTTTTGCCTTTACCGAAAACGGGGTTTGGGAAAGAACCCACCGACCGTTACCCTGTCGCAGGTTTGCGCTACAATTTGTAAACCACCCCGATTGTCAACCAGCCGAATCCGGAACCCTCCTCCGCAAATACGCCGAATTTAGGAGAAAAGTAGTAGCGTGTGCCAAGCAGTAACCCAAAGACCGGGTAGCTTGCTCCGGCAGAATAGCCCGAGACGCCGGTATAACCCACCGGTTGGGTTTCGCTGAAATTTACGATGGTCCAGCCCAAAGTAAGACCGCCATAAGCATCCCATTTATCGCGCGCGGGGATTTTGTTTTTTAAATCGACCAGGTTAAATGGGTGAAATGCCGCCCGGAACATAATAGGTATATAAGTGTAGGTGTAGGACCAATTATAACCGGTATATGAATAATTGTAAGATGATCCTTCTATGCCTATGCCTCCACCGAGCGATACCAAATCATTGTATCCATATTCCATGGCGACGGCGAGAGGAGGGATCGAGGTGTTTCCATAGACACTGCCATAAAATCCCAGACCAATACCGGCTTGAGCGACCAGCATCCCCTTGCCATAGCATCCATCACTGCCCGCAAGAACCGTGGCAGACGCTGTAAACAGTGCGGCAAACAATATAACGGTTGTTGAGGTCAGGCTGCGCTTTCTCATGGTGTCTTCCTTTCGTGCTTGAATAGCACCAGGGTTAAAATGTTTGATAGACTTTAATTATTAATGCTAAACGCAAATACCGTGCCACATATCATCTCGTTAACAGAAGATTAAGCAGGGAAATTTGAAGGAAATTTTGTCATTTTCATAAAAAGGATTTCTCTAAAATGAAATAGGCTTTTCTTCCATTTTAGTTTTTTAACAATCCTGGATGTGGGTACACCCCAATCAACTTATTGATGGTTTGCGAAGCAGGCTTTACCATTGACTAACAGCAATCCTGATAGTAGTTTTAGATTTGTCAACCAAGACGCCCGGCTGTCGCGGCGTTGAACGTTTTTAAAGGGGAGACTTTTATGCTGACATCCAATATGGACCTCATGACATCCGCGCGCGCGGCGCTCAAGGGTAAAATGGGAACGCCGATGGCGGTCTTCGTTGTTTTTTTCGTGATTACGGCCGCGCTGAGCGGCATACCGAAAGTCGGCTGGCTTATAAACGCCTTGATCTGCGGCCCCCTTTCCCTCGGCCTCAATATTGCATTTCTTGCCGTTGCCCGAGGCGGGGAGATGCGTTTTAAACAATTATTTGAAGGTTTCAACTCCTTTGGAAATGCGCTGGCAGCCTATATCGTCATGACGATCTTTATAATTTTATGGACGCTTCTGCTCATTGTTCCCGGTATTATTGCGGCGCTGGGCTACTCCCAGACATTTTTTATAATGGCGGATAACAGGAATATCGACGGTTTGACGGCGCTGCGTAAGAGCAAAGAAATGATGCGGGGGTATAAAACCAAACTCTTCTACCTGTGCTGTCGTTTTATCGGGTGGTTTCTGCTGGGTATTATTACCCTTGGTGTCGGCTTTTTATGGATTGCTCCCTATTTTCTTGCAAGCATGGCAAAATTTTATGATGATGTAAAGGCGGCGCAACCACAGGTGTAAACTCTTAGTTGACTTGAAAATACATTTCCCAGCAGAATGCCGCTCGCCATCCGGTTTTTATTTCACTTTTCCAATACTTGTACGACATCGCCGGAAAATGTATACTTTTGAATAACGACTAAAAATGTTTTGACCGCTCCAATGAAAATAACCCTGATCTATACCGGGATTTTTGAGGGCAATAACATCGTGCCGCCGCTGGGCATTCTGTATCTTGCCGCCGTCCTGGAACGCGCGGGCCATACGCTGCAAGTGCTCGATATCGATCCGTGGATCGAACCCTATCTTAACCAGGTGGTGCATTTTGGCCCGCAACTGATCGGTATCGGGTTTCTGACTTCGGCCTATCCTCGCGCAAAGCAATGTATCGCCGACCTTAAGCAAAAACTCCCCGGCGCCCTGTATTGCTGCGGCGGCGCGCATGCCACTGCCGACCCTGCCGGCGTCCTGCGCGATTTTAAGGTGGATTTTGTGGCGGTGGGCGAAGGCGAAATGACCATGCTCGAAGCCTGCCAGCGGATAAATGCGGGGGCAGAGCTTGACAATGTCGCAGGCGTTGTTTACAACAAAGACGGCCGTTTCGTGGACAACGGCGCACGGGAATATATCGCCGATCTTGACACCTTGCCATTGCCGGCCCGCCACCTGGTGGACTACGAACGCCGCTATTGTTCCTTTCCGGGGGTAATCCGCGGCCGATGGGTGCGCTCGACCATCCTCATGATCGGGCGCGGCTGTCCTTTTAACTGCATTTACTGCGGCGTTAAAACCGTGTTCGGCCGTACCTGCCGCCTGCGGTCGGTGGGTTCCGTGATAAGCGAACTGAGGTCCCTGGTTTCTTCCTATAAAATCCGGGGCGTTTTTTTTAACGACAGCACCTTTACCGCCAATAAAAAATGGGTGATTGACTTTTGCGAGCGGCTGCGCGCCGAAAACCTTAATTTGACCTGGGGGTGCAATGCGCGCGTGGACACGCTTTCCGCGCCGATGCTTTACGCTATGAAAAACGCGGGCTGCGTGCGGGTCGATTTTGGCGTGGAGAGCGGCTCCGACCGGGTCCTTAAAATTTTAAACAAGGGCGTTACTCGGGAACAGGTTCTGCAAGGTTTTGCCCTGGCGCGCAAAGCCGGCCTTAAATGCGGCGCCAGTTTTATGGTGGGAAATCCCTACGAACCATCCGGCGACCTGGAGCAAACCCTTGACCTTGCAAAAAAACTCCGATCCGATTACACGGTGTTCTTTTACACCACCCCGTTTCCCGGCACGCCCCTTTACGACATGGCACAGCGCGAAAAATGGATCGATAAAAACCCCGATTTTTCGAGCGCGTGGGCCTTTCGCGAATCGGACCTGCCCGCCATGAGCGGCGGTATGCCTCCGGCCGAACTGGTGCGTGTCCGCGCGCGCTTTCAAAACGCATTTTTTATTAAAAATTATCTCCATTGGTATAACGCCCGTATCATTTTAGTCATGGCCTGGCAGGCCCTTTCCGCCCCGTTTCTCACGCTGCGGGTATTCCGGGAAGTAATAAAACTAAGAAGGTTCGACTCGCTCGCCGAACGTTTTTTAACGCACTACCGGCTCAAACGGCTGCATTCAAAATGAATTGGTTTTCGGCCATAAAAAAAACGCGCCTTTTTAGGAAAGAAAACGATCCCTTGAGCGGGTCGATTCTCGTTCTTTTTACCATTATCCCTATTGTCATGATTACGCGTTTGTCGGTGCCGCCCTTGCAGGATTTTCCCCTGCATGTCGCCCAGGCATATATTCTATTCCACTATCACGCCACACCTTTTTTTCAGCAGCATTTTAGCGTGTTACTGTTTCCTTTTCCCTATCTTATGGAAGATTTTATTTTGCTGCCCTGCCTGTTTTTCGGGTATGAATTCGCCGGGAAAGTGCTCTTAGGCGTAAGCATTGCCCTGCTCGCGTTCGGCGTGTGGTTCCTGATGCGCACCTTTAATCCCCAACGCATGTACCTTTGCCTTTTTTGCATTCCGCTTTTTTTTAACAAACTGTTTTTTAAAGGAAATATCAACGCGGTCCTGGGCATCGGTTTTTTTTTAATCGCCCTTGCCGTTCTCAAAAGAATTTACGACGGTCAAAACAATAAAAAGAGCGTTTGTTTGCTTGGCGCCCTCGCGGTGGCCCTTTATTTTACCCACCTGGTCGCCTTTTTTGTTTTTGCGGGCGCAACCATTCCCACGCTTATTTTTTTCTTCCGTAAACGAGTCCGCCTGAACGTGCTCTACGCGCTGGCCCCATCGGTTGTACTCTGGGCGGCGCTCGGGCTTTTAAAACCGATCGAGTTTATTAACAAAGTCGACGGAGACATGAGCCGTCTTGACGCATTGCGATTGGTATTTGACCCGGCCACCTGGCACGGTAAAATTGCCGAAATTCCGGGGCGGCTGGTTAATTTCAGCCCCAACGAATGGAACATTTTACTGCCGCTGGTCTTTTTATGGGCATTTCTGCTGGCGGCGGGTTTTTTTCAAATATCCAAAAAACGATTTGAATTCACGGTTTTGGGCGCTCTGTTCCTGCTCTACATTTTCTCCCCGCGGGAAATTCCGCCCATCATTCGTTTGCATGAGAGAATATTGTTTTCCCTGTTGTTTTTTTCCATTGCCTGCCTCGGCATTCCGGAAAAGTTCCGGGGAAACGCGATTGTATCGTTGCGGGAGGAAAAATTTTTCGTACTGGCATTTTGTATAATTACGGCCCTTCGTTTCAACCTGGACATCGGGCGCTCGTTTAAGTCGATCGAACCCATTCTGGTTGCGCAGCGCAATCTCCTTAAAAATCTGCCCCCCTCAAAAATGCTTATGCCGCTTACGATCGAAAACCCCTACTTCGGGCAAATCGGCGTGCTTAAAGATATGTGGGTTTACTATGTAACGGAACGGCAGGGCCTGGTGCCCGAAGGTTTCGACGTGCAGTTCGGCCTGGTGCGTTTCCGGGAGGAGCATCCATCCATTTATTTTAACAAGCCCGTTCCGGACATTTCCCAAAATACACCCCTTGACTCGCAGACCTTTTATGTGGATACTTTCAGGGGCCGTAAAAAAGTCACCTTTGACATGTTGCGACATTATGATTGCCTTCTCGTGTTCGGCGATTCTCCGGAATTATCGTCTAATATCACGCGGGCGGGATTTAAACTGCATGAACGGGCGAACATCCTCTCTACCTATGAAAAAATCGCTTTTTAACAACCGGTGTCTATGCGCATAAGCATTATAAGCCCCAACCGCAGCGGCTGCGTCTCTATCTTAGACTGCGGCGTTACCTACCTGGCAACCTATCTTAACACGCGCACCACCCACCGCGCCACGATTTGGGACTTTACGTTTCGCCGCAAAAACTGGCAAAAGTACCTGTCCGATAAATTCCACGGCGATTCACCGGACGCCATCGGCATTACGTTTACAACGCTCTACGAAGATTACGTGCGCGACACGATCGCGTTTATCCGGGGCTCGCTTTCCAAAACCATCCCCATCATCCTGGCGGCATTCATCCCACGCTCAAACCCGCCGCTACCATTGCCATGGAGGGCGTAACCGCGGTGATCGTGGGCGAAGGCGAGATGATCCTGGCTTCGGTGCTTGACACAATGGAAGGCGGCGGGGGACTGGATAAAATTCCCGGCGTTTATTTCAAGACGCCCCGCGGCGAAATTATAAGCAATCCGCTGCGCGCCTGGATCGAAGATATCGACACGCTGCCGTTTCCCGACTATGACCTGTGGCAGGACATCGATACCTATTTTTATTTCCTGGGCCAGTTGTGGCTTATCGGCAGCCGCGGCTGCCCCTACCAATGCACCAACTGCGAGGAACTGGCGCTGAGCGCGGCCGTTCCCGGCAAACGCTTCCGCAAGCGCGATCCGGTTAATTACGTCCAGGAAATTGCGTATCATTTTGACAAGTACAAAAACCGCGGCTTGCGCATGGCGCACCCCTTTGATCCGGTTTTCCCCTTAGACCGGGAGTGGACGCGCTCATTCTGCAACGCCTATATCCGCGCCGGACTCTCGGGCAAACTGCCGTTTTCGATTTTCAGCAGGGGCGATACCTTTTACATAGGATCGCCGCGAAAAGATTCCTTTGATACGGAACGCCTGCAGTGGCTGGTGGAGGCCGGCTGCAAGGAGATACGCATAGGGATTGAGGCAGGCAGCGAACGCGTGCGCAACGACATTCACCACAAGCATGTTACCAACAGTCAACTTCAGGAATCGTTTGCCCTCTTTAGAAAATACGGTGTTATTACCATCGGTTACAACATGCTCGGCGGACCGACCGAGACCAAGGCGGAACTGTGGCAGACCTTCCGCATGAACCGGGCGCTGCGCCCCGACAAACCGATCTTTTTTATCTATCAGGAATTGGCGCACCGGTCCGAAGGACTCATGATCGACCATGCCACGGCGTCCGCCGTTCCCTTAAAGAAAAAAAACTACCGCGCGCAGCAGGACCGGGCCACAATCCAGTTCGGCGAGCCGCTGGAATCCGCCCATTACTCCAAACGCTGGATCATGGCATTTCAATCATTCTGCTATTTTTATTTTGTGTTTAAGCGTGCGTTTAAACTTTTATTGCGTCAGAAACACCGTTTTGTCATTAATTTTTTCCGGTATATGTATCACGGATATCGCCGGGGATCGAACATGAAGATCGTCTTTGCTTATTTCCTGAGCGCCTCCGGCGACAATCTTTTTTCGTAGCGGCGGGGCCTAACGCGTGAAGCCATCTTTTGGTCAACTTACCGCGATCGGCGCGCAAACCCTGGGCGCCCGCCTGCTGGGCCTGCGGTTTCCGCTGACCCTGTACATGGCGCTTACCGACCGCTGCCCGCTGCGCTGCATCTATTGCGCAGTCCCCCAGCGGGAAAAACACGAACTGCCGACCGGTACCGTTTTAAAGGTAATTCATGACGCCGCGCGCATGGGCATGCAGCGCTTGCAGCTCGTGGGCGGTGAACCGCTCTGCGCGCCGGACCTGGCCGCCGTTATTGCCGCGGCAAAAAAAGAGAATGTTTTTGTAACGCTTACCACGGGCGGCACGCTCATCGAGGAACGCCTGGATGCTTTACGGGAGATAGACCTCTGTTTCGTCAGCCTGGACGGCAATGAGGAGGCTCACGACTTCCACCGCGGCGCCGGGAGTTTTAAAAAAGTCATGCGCGGCATGCAGGCCCTGCGCGACAACGCAATCCCCTATTGGACCACGACGGTCATGACAAAAAAGAACCTCGGCGACCTTAATTTTATCATCGACCTCGCCGCCAGGCTGGGGCATTTGGCCAATTTCCAATCGCTTTACACTACCGGACATTCCTATGAACGCCATTTCCATCCGGCGGCGCTGCCTGAACTTATGCTCGGCCATGAGCAGGCGCGCGACATTTGCCGGCGGCTGCTGGGCCTTAAGCGGCGGGGAGCGCCGATCGGGTCGTCGGCGCAATATCTATCTTACCTTGTCAATTGGCCCGACACGCAGGCCCCCTATTCGGCCGCATGCGTAAACGGGCTGGCGTGCAGCGCGGGGCGCCTGTATTGCTATCTGGACACCGATGGCGCGCTTTTTCCCTGCGGCGACGCCATCGGCCGGATGGCGGGGCAATCGGTAAACGGCCCCGGCGGATTTAAGGCGGCCTTTAACAACCTTGCTCCCCCGCCCTGCCGCTCGTGCATTATCGCCTGCAACGTGGAGCAAAGCCTGCTGTTTTCCCTGCGAATCGCAACCATCGGCAACTGGCTGGACTCCCTGAGCTCAAAGCAGGCTAAGCCATGAGCTTTTCGCTGCGGCAGAACCTAAATTTCGGCAAAATATTCCTGGGCATCCCCGCGCCGATTTACGTCCAGTTTGCCATTACCAAGTCCTGCCTCATGCACTGCCGCATGTGCAACGTCACCCGGTCGCGCCAGGATGAAACCGAGCTTGACATCGGCCAAATCGGCGCGCTCGCCGAGGTAATCGGCCGCATGGGGGTCGGCCTGATCGTGCTTTCGGGCGGCGAGCCCCTGCTGCGCGCCGATCTTGCCGAGGCGGTGCGGGCATTTTCCCGCCGGGGCATTACGGTGCGGCTCCAGAGCAACGGCATTCTTATGCGTCAAGATGTGCTGCAAGAGCTTTACGACGCGGGACTCAACGGCATCACCGTTTCCCTGCACAGCCTCTCCGAACAAAAAACGGCCCATCTTACCGGGATTGCCGATGCCTTGCCTCGCATCCTCGACGGTCTTTGCGCCGCCGGCGGGATTTTCGGCAAGCGCGGGCGCATTCTGGGCATAAACACGGTGGTATCGGCGCTTAACCTTACGGAAATTCCCCGCTTAGTTGAATTCGTAACGCGCATAGGATTTTCCCTATCGCTCATTCCCCTGCATGGCGCGAGCGGCGACGGGCATATCGTGCGTAAAGGCGACCGGGAGCTTATGTTTTTACCGCGCCACCACAAAACCATCGATGCGGTTTTTGACCGCGTAATCGCCATGAAGCACGCCGGCTTTAACATTTACAATTCGGATAAATTCCTCCGGGAAAGCGCGGAATTTCTTAAAACCGGCGGCGTGCGCTGGCAATGCCGCAGCCCGCGGCTCTATTTTTCGATCAGTCCCTCCGGCCGCTTTCTGCCGTGCGTG
>JAQUMP010000078.1 GCA_028718065.1 Chitinivibrionales bacterium
CGCTCTTCCGATCTAGCCGGACGCGAGTGTGATGGGCAGCAGGGCGATGGAACCGGCGCCTATGGCCGCCGCGGAAATCCGTACGACAAATTTACGAATGCCATTGGCCGGCGTTATCAGCAAAATTGCAGCGATGATGAGCGGGAAAAAAATGAGGAATAACAAAAGGTTCACGTTTGTTCCTCCGCATCGAGGTGGGGGGTGCTTTTCGGCGTTGAAAAGCAACTATTTTAATGAATCTTAACGGTCAAAAAAAAGAGTATTAAAATATATCCCAGCACATCCCATTACAACCCTAAAATTATCGCTCTTACGAAACCGTAACTTCCAGGCCGATGAGGTTAAGCGAGAATTCCACGACACGCGCTTTTTCGTTTTCGAAGGATTTTCGCAGGAGGTTTCGAAGTTGTTCGGCGGAGGCGACGGTTGGGGAGGTGAACAGTATGTAACCGCCGCCACCGGCCCCCAATAGTTTTACGCCAGCATAAAGCGGTTTGGTTGCTGCCAGAATTTTCTCGATTTCTTCGTTGCTGGAGCTGGCGTGGATGCGCTTGTTGGCTTCCCACGATTGCCCGATTATGTCGGCAACCATTGCAAGGCTGCGAAGCCCGAACGCTTCACGCGCGCGCATTGCCAAACGTCTGATATGGTGAAGCGTGTAGAAATACGCGGGCGTATTGGCATTTACCTGCGCGACAACCTCCTGTAAAATGTTTTTTGCCAGGCGTGTAATGCCGGTATAAAACAGCGTGAAGCAGGCGTGGGTCTGCGGATTTAAAAACAGGTACGGATCGAGCTGGTGGATGGTGGGGCGCGGTTTGAGGCCGGCTTTACTTTCGATATATTTTACGCCTCCCACGCCGCCGCCGATCTGGTCCTGCCAGCCGCCGCCGGTGGTAAGCATCTGTTCCACCTGCAACACTTGCAGAAAAAGAGTCTCGCTCGGAACCGGCGCGCCGAAAAAGCGCTGGAGCGCCGCGAGGATGGTCGCCGCGAGCACCGAAGATGTCCCGAGCCCGGAGCCTTTGGGTACCGCGCAGAGCAGAGTGACTTCCAGCCCGCAGCCGAGCGCTTTGCAATAATCGGCCAATGAGCGCCCGGGATTGATCTCTTCTGTCAAGCCAAGCAAACAGAGCGCGGCCTTGACCAATCCGAAAGGTGAGTTGGGATCGCGATAGGCCGCCAATGCCCCGAATTCGGCGATTGTTTCGGAGACGCCCAGGTCGATCGAATGCATCTTGATAAATCGTTCCTGGGTTTTACGGCAAAAAACCTGGATCGGCGCCTGGCCGTTAAGGTCGGCCGCGATATTTACCACCTGGCCGCCATGCCGCAGGGTATAGGGCGGCGTGTCGGACCAGCCGCCGGCAAGATCGAGCCGTATGGGGCAGCGCGCCCATACGATCTGGTCTTCCTTGATGCCGACGCTGAGCGGCGCGCGAGCGGCGCTTTCGCGCAGGTAATCGATCGCAAAAGTCAATTGTGCCGCAGGAGCGGATTTTGCGCCGGGGAAAACGCCCATTAATTCCGCGCGATATGCTTTTAAAAGCTCGTCGTCCGTGCTCGCCAGGACCGCTTCCAAACGAGGCTTAAGACCGCTATTTTCGGTTGCCGCGGCAAAATCCGCTTTGCTGATGGAACGCCAGCCGATGCCCTGAGCAAGGAAATCACCGAGGATGCGCTTGCGTATCCCGATCCGGCGTTGCTCGCGCGCAAGCACCGGATCGTTGTCGTTAATGGCGCGCATCGAATGGCGTTGGGAAGCTTTAAAGGCACCGGTCCAGGAAGGGTCGCAGTTCTCTTGCCAGTAGCCGGCGATAAAGGCGCTTGCGGTTTCGGCGCAGTAAATCCGCGCGCTTAACAGATCAAAGTCCGCGCCGTCCCAGATATCTTCTTTTGTCAATCCATGACCCGCAAGCCAGCGGTCCATGCGCATGCCGCAAAAAACCACGTCTTCAAGGCGCGCTTGGGGCCGGAATGTATCGCCGATATGATAAACCATGATGATTGGATGGGCGTTACGTTGACGCTCGTCGAGGCAGATACCTTCCGGAATGGCCGATGCGGAGGACCAGGCGGAAAGTCCGAAAAAGAGGTTGTTTCCGGCGGCGCCAAGCACTGAGATTCCTTCACAGGCCTCAGCCACGATACCGCTGGAACAACGCGACGGCACGCCGCAATCTCTGCTGTTAAACAGGATGATCTCCGGCGAACAGGCGGCGGCGACTTCGCCTTGTTCCAGCGCATAAAACGGCTTTAAACCTCGGTTGTAAAGTTCCAAACATTCCCGGCGGAATTCGGCCACCGCGCCGAAATGGAGAAACGACGTCGCCGAGGTGATGGCGCCGGTAAGAGGAAAGCGGTGGAAAATATCAAAAATCAACTTTTGCGAGGGCGCGTCAAGCTTGCTCCGGGCGGCGATCCGCGCGCGGAACTGGGCCTCCGACAGGTGCTGCAAGCCGGCGATCAGGACTTCCAGATAGAGGTCGAAGTTGAGCGTGCCTTTTTTTACCCGGCCCCCGAACGTTTGCCCGCCACCGGCCGGATTTCTTGACAGGTCGATAAAAGCCGCGGCAGCCGCCGGGCTGAGCGCCACGATCCCCATGTCCAGCGCGCATTCATTGGTGCCTTCCAGACGCGCGTTTTTGCCGAGCTCCTCGACCGTGGCTTTCTGATAAAAGTCAACCACGCGGGAGCGATGAACGTCGAATTTAAAAACGCCGTGGCGGGAACCCTGCTCTAAAGATGCCGATTTGGCAAATCCGCAGACGTCGCCCCGGTCTTCGGGGACCAAGGCGGTGTCAAAGTCTATTACAACATCGCCTGAAGTGACCACGACCTCGCCTTGACGCCAGGGATATTTAAGAAACAGGGTCAGTTGCATGTCCAGCACCACGGGCGGGATGATGCTGCTGGTGGTTATGGGCAGCGGCGCGAAGATTTTGCCTTCCGGCAGGTAACAGGGCATGCGCCGGCTCTCGCCGCCGGCATGGATAATTAAAACGCGGTGGTCGGCAAAATAATCCACGGCGTTGGCGATGCCCTCTTCCTCAAGCAGCGCCATGAGGGACATAAGCGTGCCGCCGCCGCTGCCCACGCGTCCTTGCTGCGGGTCGGAATAGACCTTAAAATCGATTTCGCGCGGGTAAAGCCCGTGGTCCAGGCGATTTTTAAGGAGCGCGCGGAATTCCCCGGCCTGGCGCGGCGTGGAAGCGGTGATGATACAGGTAAAAAGTGGGTTCATAATTCTTGAGGATGTTTTCTTACCGGGTGAAGGTTAAGAAATTATAATCAGTATGAGTAGTCAAAATACAACGCAGTGCGTTTAACTTCAATCCGTCTTTTTATTTTTTTTGATCCGTACGCTTTACTCATCCCACTCAATAATAAACGGCCGGTATTCGTCTGCGGGCAGGCTTTTTACGTTTCTGTCCGTAACGTCAAGAATTCCTTTTCTGGTTTCCTGCCAAAACCACCAACCCGGTTCAAGGCAGGATTGAAAAGAAAAAGGCTCGCCCGTGGCCCAGCAGATACCGCTCTCTTTTATTTCCAGGCCGATCCAAGGATTAAGACGATATTTTTCGCTTGTTCCCCCGCACCAATTCAAATCCGGCCTTCTGCTGCCGGGAATCATTGACAAAAGAAGGTTGAGTTGCTCCGGGTTTGCAAAGGCGGCAAGGCGGCCGCCAAACTTTTCGCATAATTGTTTGGCCTCGTGCCAGGCGACATCTTTCGTTATATACCGATAGATATGCCCTTGAAGCCTTAATCCGCTCTCCTGCAATTGCCGTATTTCGCCCCGGCGGACCGCTAACAGCGTCCGCGCACGCGCCGCGTGTTGTGCGCAGGCCGGGTTTATTGACCAGGCGGCAATAGCTTTCTCCAGTTCCTTGTCCGGAATCGTGTCGCAATCAAAAAGGAATTCCTCGGGCGGATTATCGATAAACGGCCCCAGCGTTTCCAGGGGGTTGCGGCTGCAGTTGAGCTGTTCAAGATTTTTCCCGGTCAAGGGAGCCAGCGAGGAAATGGAATTCCCGGCGCAGTGCAAGGCGATTATCGGACAGGAGGCAATCGGCGATAAATCGGAAATACGGTTATCGCCGCAATACAGATATTTTATGGGCAATGCCCTGAGATCGGCGATACTTTCCAGATCATTGCGGTCTATTTTTAAATCCTGGTGACGGCCGTATCGTAACGGCGACAAATCGGAAATTCTGTTTCTTCCCAACTCCAAAAATTCCGTTCGCATCCCGGCCAGGGGAGAGATATCGGTGATCCGGTTCGACTCGCAGAAAAGATGTTGAATCGGAGTGCCTTTAAGGGCGTCCAGGGAATCGATGGCATTATCGGCAATGTCCAGGTCACGGAGCGGTAACTTTTCCAAAGGACCGATGCTTGAAATTTTATTGCCATTGGCATGTAGCCAGATGAGCGATTGCATTCCGCGCAACGGTTCCAGATCGCCCAGCCTATTGCGATCGCACCACAGTTCTTCCAAGCGAAAACCTTCTATTCCCGCAAGGCAACAAAGCTGATTTTCGGATAGAAATAAGCCGCCGAGCTTAAGACCCGCAATAAATGTCATGTCCTTAAGGTGCATGTTGTTGCACCGCACCTCATTGATGATACCCGGCCCTATACCGATTTTTTTGTCAAGAACTCCCTTATGAAACACTATGGCCACGCCCCGCGAAGTCGCCCGAACATCAAACGTGTTTTCCGGAAAGGTATCCGCGAGGACTTGTCTTACTTTATCTGAATTTTTTCTTGCCTCTATTAAATTTTCCCACGATTTTAACGCCTCTTCGGCTTTGCGCAACCCAAGTTTGGCGCGCTCAAGCCTGGCCGGCTCCTCCGTGCCGAGCATGACCTCCTCAAAAAGGTCGTGGGCAGTTGCCTCGCGATTGCCCTGCAGCAGACGCTCGGCCGTATCCAGAAGATCTTCTTTGCGCGGCGCGCCCAGCATATAAACCTTTACATGCGCGTAGCGCGCGTCCGCCTTCCATCCAAAGAGCGCGACTTCGTCGGGAGGGCGCGCGAACCATGCCGTCATCTCATGCCGCCCCGGACCTTCATCGATAACATCAAAAATTGTCTCGTCGTCCACGATCATTTTCAACCGGTTGCCGATTTTCTCAAAGGCGGCATGATATACGTGTGACCTTTCCAAAGGAGAATGTTTTTTTTCGGCAAGAAGGGTATCATCGGCGGCGGTAATATAACTCGCCGTGTTGGCCCAACCGCCATACTTGAAATTGTATCCGCCGATGACCGCGGTGACATCATTCAGAAAATCGCTCTCCTGGTGGCATTCGAAGGTTACGCGTATATCGCCCCAAAAGGGTCTTTTAATAATGGCCAGCATCGGCGCGCCGCCTACCATGATTAGGGTGCGCCAGATCGGCGGTGGTAAGCGCCTCCGATAAAAATTCCGCCTTCTGACGCTCGCTTGGGTCTGATCCCGGTTTCATCATCTTGACAGCCACGAGGCGGTCGCATGAAGTTTGCAGCGATTCAAACACCGGCTATTCATTAAAATTGCTATAACCAATTTTACTATGGGAATTTAAAAACTGCAAATGCCATGAAACCCATTAAATTTTTCGGTCCGGTATGGGAGTGTTCAAGGCCTTTTCGAATAACTAAAAAAAGCAAAAAACCAAAACAACCTTTCCTTTTTAAATCTTATGTTGTATATTATCCTTGTGTTTTTAAAGGGTGCAAGCGGTAAGGGATAAAATGAAACGTTTTATCGATAAAGAATTAAAGGCCTGGAAAGAAAATCCTCGCCGCAAGCCATTAATTGTTCGTGGCGCGCGGCAAGTGGGAAAAACCTATTCTATAAAACAGTTCGGCGCGGGTGAGTTTGAAAATTATACCTATATCGATTTGGAACGAAATATTGATATGCGGAGACTTTTCGAAGGGGACCTGCAGGCAAAAAAAATTCTTGCCGATATAGAGGTCCTTCTCGGTCAAAGAATAATCCCCGGCAAAACCTTGCTTGTTATCGATGAAATACAAGCATGCCCCCGCGCCATCACTGCACTGCGTTATTTTTTTGAAGAGATCCCTTTATTGCATGTAATTGCCGCCGGTTCGCTTCTGGAATTTGCCTTAGGTGATATTTCGTTTCCGGTCGGGAGGGTCCAGTTCCTTTATTGTTATCCGTTGACGTTTGCGGAGTATCTTGCCGCAACAGGCCATGGGGATGCCGCTCTGACTATTCTTAAAAGGCCTTTCAAGGTTTCCGATTCCGTCCATGCATTTCTTTGCGAGGAACTCCGCCGCTATTTTTTTGTGGGTGGGATGCCGGAAAGCGTAAACGCATTTGTTGAAACAGGCTCTATGAAAGCGTCCTTTGAAGTACAGGCGGAAATATGCGAAACGTTTCGGATGGATTTTTCCAAATATTCCCGCCGTTCTGATAAGGATTGCCTTAATAGCGTGTTGACGGCGACGGCAAAAGCCGTTGGTCAACAGACAAAATATTCGAGATTGGCCGAAGGATGTTCAAATCCGACCATTAAAAAGGCCTATGATACATTAGGTTTAGCGGGTGTTTTGCGCAAGGTTGCGTCAACCGACCCGTCGGGATTGCCTCTTGGCGCGAATGCGTCTTCAAAAATCTTCAAAACGATTTTGCTCGATCTGGGGCTGATGAGATATCTTACCGGCATGCCGACTGATGTTGAATATTCGACGCCGGACCTGCTTTCGATTTACCGGGGCGGGGTTGCGGAACAGTTTGCGGGACAGGAGTTATCGGTTTCTCAGAACGGCAATCTTTTTTACTGGGCTCGGCATGCGAAGAGCAGTTCGGCAGAGGTTGATTTTTGCGTTGTCGCCGATAACGCCATTATTCCCGTAGAAGTTAAAAGCGGGCCCTCAGGCAAGCTTAAAAGCATGCATCTATTTTTAAAAACCTACCCGAACGCCGCTCGGGGATATGTTTTTTCGACGCAACCGTACGCGCTATTACCCGAGGAGAAAATAGCTTTTATTCCCCTTTATTTTGCGTATTCCGCAACCGGCGGTTTCGGAGAACTATAATTAAGCCCTTTTTCCTTAATCACATCGCACCAGGCTGCGCGCTTTACTCATCCCACTCAATAATAAAGGGCCGGTGTTCGTCTGCGGGCAGGGTTTTTACGTTTCTGTCCGTAACGTCAAGGATGCCTTTTCTTTCTTCCCGCCAGAACCACCAGTTCGGGTCTAAGCATGATTGCAATAAAACCGGCCCGGCTGCGGTCCAGCGGATGCCGCCGTTTTTTATTTCCAGGCCGATCCAGGGATTAAGGCGATAGCTATCGTTACCCCCGCCGCACCAATGCCAGAGCCAATGTCGACTGGGCGGCACCATTGACAAAAGCATATTTTGCTGTTCCACGGTGGCAATGGCGGCAAGCCGGCCGCCAAGATTATCGCATAATTGTTTTGCCTCCGGCCAGGTGACGTCTTTAGCAATATACCGGTAGATATGCCCCTGAAGCCTTGCTCCGCTCTCCTGCAATTGCCCTATTTCGCCGCGGCGAATTGCCAAAAGAATTCGCGCGCGTGTCGCATGGTGAGCGCACTTCGGATGGATTGACCAGGCGGCAATAGCTTTCTCCAGCTCCTTGTCCGGGATCGTGTCGCAGTCAAAAAGGAATTCCTCGGGCGGATTGTCGATAAACGGCCCCAGCGTTTCCAGGGGGTTGCGGCTGCAGTTGAGCTGTTCAAGATTTTTTCCCTGCAAAGCCCCCAGCGAGGAAATTGCATTCCCGGCGCAATACAAGGCGATCAGCGGACAGGAGGCAAGCGGCGACAAATCGGAAATACGGTTGTCGCCGCAATACAGATAGCGGATGGGTAAAGCCGTAAGATCGGCTAAACTTTCTAAATCATTCCGGTCTATTTTTAAATCTTCGTGGTGCCCGTCTTTTAAAGGAGACAAATCGGAAATCTTGTTTCTTCCAAGCCACAGAAATTCCGTTCGCATTCCGGCAAGCGGCGCAATATCGGCAATCCTGTTTGATTCGCAGAAAAGATACTGGACCGGAGAACCTTTCAAGGCATCCAGGGAAAATATATTATTATTGTTTACGGACAGGCGATTGAGCGTTAGCGTTGCCAAAGGATCGATACTTGAAATAGTGTTGCCGCAACAACCCAGAATCGTGAGCGAATGCATGCCGCGCAGCGGTTCCAGATCGCAAAGCATGTTATAATCGCACCAAAGCTCTTTTAAAGGCATCCCTTCTATTCCCGCCAGGCTGTTAAGCTGATTTTTATCGCAACACAAGCGGCCGAGTTTCATGCCAGCGATAAATTCCAGGCGCTCCAGGCGCATGTTGTTGCACCGCACCTCATTGATGATGCTCGGCCCTATACCGATTTTTTTGTCAAGAACTCCCTTATGAAACACTATGGCCACGCCCCGCGAGGTCGCCCGGACATCGAAGGTGTTTTCCGGAAACGTATCGGTAAGGACTTGCCTTACTTTATTTGAATTTTTTCTGGCCTCCATCAAATTTTCCCATGATTTAATCGACTCTTCGGCTTTGCGCATTCCCAGCTTTGCGCGTTCAAGGCGGGCCGGATCATTGGTGCCGAGAATGACCTCTTCGAAAAGGTCGTGGGCAGTTGCCTCGCGATTGCCCTGCAGCAGACGCTCGGCCGTATCCAGAAGGTCTTCTTTGCGCGGGGCGCCCAGCATATAAACCTTTACTTGAGAGTACCAGGTGTCTGCCTTCCAGCCAAAGAGCGCGACTTCATCCGGGGAACGTGAGATCCATGCCGTCATCTCGTGCCGCCCTATGTTCTCGTCGACAACATCAAATACCATATTGTCATCAATGATCATCCTCAACTTGTTTCCGATTTTCTCAAACGCGGCCCGATATACATGGGACCTTTCCAAAGGGGAATGCTTTTTCTCGGCAAGAATGGTATCGTCGGTGGCGAGGATTCCGCTGGCTATATTGCTCCAGCCGCCATACTTGAAATGGTATCCGCCGATGACCGCCGAGACATCGTTGAGATAGTCGCTTTCCTGGCGGCATTCAAAAGTAACCCGGATGTCGCCCCAGAAGGGTCTTTTAATAATGGCCAGCATCGGCGCGCCGCCTGCCGTGTGGAGCTGACCGTTCTTTACCTCCCAATGATCCGCGCCCTCAATCCGCCAGCGCTCTTTCACGGCGGCAGGATCGTAAAAATCCTCCTGAAATACTAATTTCCACTCCCGTTGACCTGCCTCGCGTTCAAGGTCCCGCGTTTGTTTTAAGTCTTTAATCTTTCGCCCTAAGGCCGAATCGAGAAAATCCGCTTGCGCCAGAAGGTCATGCGCAAGATCAAGATCGCCGTTTTTCAGGGCATATTTAGCATAAGTCAATTGCGCGATCTTGAGGCCCTGCCGGGCGAACTGGTTGCCGTCCCAGAGTTTGAGCGCCTGCCTGAAGAGGAAAACGCACCCGTTGAACGTTGTGTAGTCCTCTTTTATCCGTGCATCATCGAATTCCTTTTCGGCCTGATTTGCAAGCGAGAGACTCTCCGAATGAACCTGGTATTGGCGCAGGGCGCTCTGAAATTCCTTTACGTCGGCGTAGCGCTCCGCGGGTTCGGTTGCCATGGCCTTAAGGGCGATCGTAAGCAATTCGCCGATTTTAGGGGTCTCTTGAACCCGGTTGGCGGCCGCATTAACGATGCACTCCAGGAACGATTTGCCCGTATGCGGCGGGTTTCCGGACACGATTTTATACAATATCGCACCCAGCAGATATATATCACTTGCAAAGCTTATCTTCGCGTATTCGCCTGCGGCCATCTCCGGCGGCATGTAGGCCGGCGTGCCCGCAACCGGCGACTGGGCATTCAGAGACGCTGCCTTGACTTTTTTCCCAACGCCCGCCGCAAGCCCCCAGTCCAATACCAACACCTCGCCGTAATCGCCCAGCATCACGTTGTCGGGCTTCAGGTCGCGGTGGATGATTCCGCGGGAGTGGGCAAAGGCGACCGCATCGGCGACGTGCATTAAAATATCAAGATTTTCATTAAGCCCTTTTTCCTTAATCACATCGCACCAGGC
>JAQUMP010000079.1 GCA_028718065.1 Chitinivibrionales bacterium
CTCGGTCCGCTGGCCATGAATTCGCGCGCGTATGTGGGGCGCTTTAATTTTAGCGGCACCGACCAGCAGAAATTGGTCAAAAACTGCTCGGGCGGGGAGCGCAACCGCGTGCACCTGGCAAAGCTGCTGCAAACCGGCGGCAACGTGCTGTTGCTTGACGAACCGACAAACGACCTCGACGTGGAAACGCTGCAATCGCTGGAGCAGGCCATCGGCGATTTTTCGGGCTGCGCCGTGGTGGTGAGCCACGACCGCTGGTTTTTGGACCGCATTGCCACGCATATTCTGGCGTTTGAGGGCGATAGCGAGGCGGTTTGGTTCGAGGGCAATTTTGCGGAATACGAGGAGGCCAAGCACAAGCGCCTCGGCACGAGCGCGGACCAGCCCAAGAGAATCAAGTATAGGCCTCTTGTCAGAACGAAATAAGATCCTTACCGATATCGCCCTGGTGGAAAACGGCAAAACTTGCGGCGCTGGGGCATAGTAGTGGATCCGCAAAGTCAATCCTCAGGGTGTTGCTCCAAAAAAAATGTGGCAGGGTATCGGAGTAAATGATACAATAGTCAGGTAGCCGGAGGCTTGCAATATTTTAGGCCTTTGACCGGTGTGCAACCATGCAATAAGGAGCCTTTTCATGAACGTCGCATTTATCAATCCGTTTATCAACGCTACGATACTTTTATTTAAAACCATGGTCCATCTGGATGCCTTTGCCGGCAAGCCCGCGCTTAAGAAGCAGCCCTTTCCCGCCTATGATGTTTCGGGCATTATCGGCCTTTCCGGCGATGCCCAGGGGTCGGTTGCCATCAGCTTTCCGCGCCTGGTGGCCCTCAAAGTCGTCTCCGCGTTTCTGGGGAGCGAAATAAAAATCATGGGGAGCGAAGTGGTCGACGGCATCGGCGAACTCGCCAATATCATCGCCGGCAATGCCAAGCAGGATTTGTCGCAGTATAATTTGTCAATTTCGCTGCCGCAGGTGGTTGTCGGCAACGATCACGTTATTTCCGGGCAAACCGGCATCCCCGCGATTATTATCCCCATGACTTGCTCGCTGGGTAATTTCGCGATTGAAATTTCGTTTAAAACAAAGTGAGCCGTATCAATAAACGGAGGTTGTTATGAGGATTTTATTGGTCGACGATTCATCAACCATGCGCAGAATACAGAAGACACAACTCAACAATCTTGGCGTCACCGATATTTTTGAGGCGGGCAACGGTGAGGAGGGCCTGGAAATTCTGGCCAATACCACGGCGCTCGATTATATCCTGCTGGATTGGAACATGCCGGTTATGGACGGTATTACCTTTTTAAAAAAGGTTCGGGGCAACGGCGCCTATGCCGGTATAAAAATAATCATGTGCACTTCGGAATCGGAAAAAACGCGCGTGATCGAGGCGCTTAAGTCGGGGGCCAACGATTACATAATAAAGCCCTTTACACCCGATGCGATTAAAGAAAAGTTAAAATTGTAGCCGAATAGATTGCAGGCAATAGAGAGTGTTTTTGTCGCAACTTATTTTTTAGCGAAGTTATTCTTTAATTTCAAGGCGACATTTACCAGCGCTATCATGACCGGCACTTCGATAAGCGGGCCGACAACCGCCGCAAAAGCCTCCTGCGAAGCAATGCCGAACACTCCCACGGCCACCGCAATGGCCAGTTCAAAGTTGTTGCTTGCAGCAGTAAACGACAAGCTGACAGCCTCTTGATAGTTGATTCCCAGCCTCTTTGTCACGAACATTGAGCCGAAAAACATGATAAGAAAATAAATGCACAGGGGAATCGCCACCCGCAATACATCGAGCGGCAGGGCGATAATTGTTTTGCCTTTGTAAATGAACATGACCAGAATCGTGAATAGCAGGGCGATAAGGGCAATGGGGCCGATTTTCGGTATGAATTTATCAGTATACCATTCTTCGCCCTTGACAGGCTCAAGAATCATTCGGGTAAGAAAGCCTGCTAAAAATGGAATGCCCAGGTAAATCCCCACGCTGATTGCCACATCCTTCATTGACACATGCACAACCTGCCCTGCAAGACCGAACAGTGGCGGCAGCACGGTAACAAAAACATAGGCATACACCGCGAAAAAAAGCACCTGAAAGATCGAATTAAAAGCCACAAGCGCCGCGGCATACTCACTGTCACCTTTGGCGAGACTGTTCCAGACGATTACCATTGCGATACAGCGTGCAAGCCCGATGATTATAACGCCGGTCATAAGGTGCGGCTGACCGCGTAAGAAAATAATAGCAAGTAAAAACATTAAAACAGGTCCGACAATCCAGTTCTGGACAAGCGAAAGCGCCAGCGCTTTTTTATCCGAGAAAACGCCTCCGATCCGGCGATAATTTACTTTTGCAAGCGGGGGATACATCATGATAATAAGGCCGAGGGCAATTGGGATTGAAGTTGTTCCCACGCTCATGCGCGACAATAGATCAGACGTTGACGGGAATAACCATCCAATAACAACGCCAAGCCCCATGGCGATAAAAATCCACACGGTAAGGAAACGATCGAGAAATAAGAGGCGTTTTTGATTTTCAGCCATTAATGCCTCCTTCCGCTGTTAGATTTTCGGGGAGTCCCTCTACAAATCGACGGATTTCATCACGCACCCGTCGATAATGTGCAAGCGCTTCTTCCTCGGTTTTCGCATTTTCAGCAAGCTTGGGCGGATCGTTAAAACCAATATGGAAACGCCCGGTGGCGCCAGGGAAAATCGGACACCGTTCGTTTGCGGCATCACAAACAGTAACCACCCAATCAAACCGAATATGTTTGAGTTCGTCAAGATGTTTGGATCGATGGTTCGAAATGTCGACCCCTGCTTCCGCCATAACTTTTACCGCGTTCTGATTTAGGCCGTGTGTTTCGATGCCTGCCGAAAAAGGCTCGATTATATCCCCTTTAAGATGCCGCGCCCAGCCTTCGGCCATCTGGCTGCGGCAGGAGTTGCCGGTGCAGAGAAACAGAATTTTTAATTTGTCCATAGGGAACCTGTCGTCAACAACAACCGGAGCTTTTTTTGCCGCCTTTTTCGCAGTCGCAAACCGGTTCGCCGCCGGTGAGCAGGGCATTAAAGAGCGCCTGGGCGCAGCCCACGCCGGATTTTACGGTGATCGCATCAAAGGCGCAATTCTGCCGGCACGCGCCGCATTCAATGCAGGCGTCAAGATCAACAATAGCAGCCTTGTACTCGCGCATGACAAGCACCTGCCGCGGGCAGACTTCAAGGCATTTTCTGCAGCCCGTGCATTTTTCCCGGTCGAGTTTTACCGTGGCCACATTTTTTAAGTATTTCATAGTATCCCCAATTCCTGTAACTTAAAAATAACGAGCAGGATTGCCGAAATGCCGCAGGCCGACAGGTAGGACGGCACGGCAATGCGCATTTCTTTTTTTACGCCGGATATATTGGTAAAGGGCGTGCAGCCGGTAAAATTGAGCGCGCAATACGATGAGAGTGTGGTGAAAAAAACAAAGACCGCCGTTGCCAGAATAATGCTGCCGCAAAAGGCCCGGTTAATCAAATAAAAGAACGGCGCCAGCAGGACCGCTCCCAGAAGGGCGCCTTTTAAGGCAAAGCTACGAAAGGGGATCACCGGAAGAAGGATCGGTGCCAAAAATGTTCCGATAATAATGGCCCAGAAACCGACGACGACAATAGGCCAGGAATGGAAAATTGAAGGTTTGTATAAAATACCGGTCCGTTGAATTCCCATTACCACCACAATTCCCAGTAGTATCCAGAGATACTTTTTTAACGCAGGCAGGAGTTCCATGAAAGTTAGAACCAAACGCTCCTTAAAAGTAAACGTAACCGTGCGCATGGCTTCGGTGGCCGTATTGCCGCCGGCAAGATAGACCTTAATATCGCGGGCCTGTACCGGACCGTAAATTACTGAAAATCCCGTGGCCTTTTTCACCTGGTGCGCCGCCACGCCCGGCGCGCCGAGTTGGGGCAGGATAATGGTGCGGTGTTTGACAACAGAGTCCAAACCGCTAACGGTAATTCTATTAATAAGTTCCTTTGTCCCAAAGGAGCCCTTGCCGGCAGCGCACCAGACATTGATCCCCTTTGTATCGAGTACCAGAATCCAGATATTACCGCCTTCAAGCTCTTTTCGCAGATGGTTGCAGGTAAGGCGGTAGTTGGCGGTAACCAGGACCGGCGACTCCTGCGCAGGGTTTCCTATGGTGTAAAGTCCCGGCGCAACAACATAGTTCATCCGGAATTTATTGCTCAGACGGCACAAAACGTCGCCGCGCCGATTTAGAGGGGGCAGAGGCTTGGGCGTTTGATCCGGGACGCCGTCGCAGCAGCATCCGCAGTTGGAATTATCTGCCGGATCGCAGCAATCCGAGGGGCTGGAAGTCATTATTGATTCCCTTTCCGTTTTTTAGTCCGGGTTTTACAGAGTGATTCAGGGCTTTGCCGGAGTATCCGGGCCATCCGTTTTTTATCTTCTTCTATGGTATTGTCTTTTTCCGTAGCCATGAATACCCATTGGAGCGAAGCCTGGATTATGCCTGTTCCGGTTTCGGGTTTGGCCAGCCGATAATGCATCCAACGCTCTTCTTTGCGCCCTTTAACAAGCCCGGCCTGCTTGAGAAGCGACATGTGCCTGGAAACCGTGGAGGGAGCAAGGTCGAGTAACGCTATAATCTGGCAAACGCACAATTCGCCTCTGCGCAACGCAAGCAAGGCGCGAACGCGGCTGGGATCGGAGAGCGCTTTGGCGATTGCAAGAAAATCGTCCAGCGTGTTGTTTTCTTCTTCGGTTTGCATTACATTGTCTCCACAATGCGTATTGTTATTTCTTCAATTCGTCACATAACGAAATATATGTTGCGGAGACTATAAGGGCAAGTAAACCGCGGCCGGGGTTTAGCTTGTTAGGGGCGTTTAGAAATGCTTCAGGGCGCCTTTACCAATAGGGAATACGTTAAAGCCGATCTCGAATAAGGCGGCATGGTCCAGAATGTTGCGGCCGTCAAAAACAAAGGCCGGTTTTTCCATGGAAGCGAAGATTTTTTTGTAATCCAGCGTTTTATAAAGCTCCCACTCGGTACACACCGCAATGGCGTGCGCCCCGGCGGCCGCCCGGTAAGGGTCGTCCACAAACTCCAGCGCGCCCGGCGCGTTTTTTAAGTCCACGCGGGCATTCTGGAGCGCCTGCGGGTCGCTGACGACCACCACGGCACGTTCTTCCAGCAGACGCTGGGCGATATAAATCGCCGGCGATTCGCGCGTGTCGCCCGTGTCGGCCTTAAAGGCGAACCCGAAAATCGCGATGCGCTTGGTTGCCACCGTGTTAAACATGGCCGTGAGCATGGCCTTTACAAACCGGTGTTCCTGGTATTCGTTGATGGCAATAACGCTGCTCCAGTATTTGGCGACTTCGTGCAGGCCGTAGCTTTCGCAGATATAAACGAGGTTCATGATGTCTTTCTTAAAACAGGACCCGCCAAAACCCACCGAGGCCTTCAGGAATTTTCCGCCGATGCGGCTGTCGGCGCCGATGGCGCGGGCCACTTCGGAGACGTTGGCCTCGGTTTTTTCGCACAGGGCGGAGATGCTGTTGATGGAAGATATTTTCTGGGCCAAAAAAGCATTGGCCGCCAGTTTGGAAAGCTCGGCGCTCCAGAGGTTGCTCGTGATTATTTTTTCGCGGGGAACCCAGTGCGCGTAAATGTCGCAGATTATGGTGCGCGCGGCCAGCCCGGCCTTGGTTTCGTGAGAACCGATGAGCACGCGGTCCGGATGCCTTAGGTCGCTTATAGCCGTGCCTTCGGCCAGGAATTCGGGGTTTGAAACCACTTCAAAGTGAATGTTTTTATCGTTGGCATTGAGGATCCGTTCGAGCGCTTCGGCCGTGCGTACGGGCAGCGTGCTTTTTTCAACGATGATTTTATCGGACTGAGAGGCTTTAACGATTTCGCGGGCGGTTTTTTCCCAGTATTGCAGGTCGGCGGCCTTGCCGCTGCCCTCGCCGAACGTTTTGGTGGGAGTGTTGACGGAAACGAATATTATATCCGCTTCGGCAATATGGGAGGCGATCTCCGTGGAAAAAAACAGGTTTTTATTCCTGGCGTGCCCAACAATCTCCAGGAGCCCCGGCTCAAATATCGGCAAGGCGTCGCTGTTCCAGGCTGCGATCCGGCCGGCGTTGATATCGACGACGGTGACTTTATATTCGGGGCATTTGTGCGCGATCATGGCCATGGTCGGCCCGCCCACGTAACCCGCGCCGATGCAGAGTATGTTTTTTGTAAACGCCATTTGTTAAAACTCCGGAAATCAAAGGGGTGTTGTTAATAGTAGTACGTTTCTATAAAATAATTTTTCGACCCGGGCACATCGCAGAAAATAGTGAAATTTGATAAAAAGCTCTCCTGAGATAAACTATTTTTAAATTTTGCAGGTATTCTCAACAAGAAGGGCATTGTGGCGACAGCATCCATCAAGCGGCCGGCCGATTGCACTGTTTTAATCGTGGACGACGAGCAGGCGATCTGCGATTTTCTGGCCGATGCGCTCGAAGATTCTTACCAGGTCACAACGTTTCTTTCCGCGCAAGAAGCCATTGCGGCGGTGAACGCACGGGATTTTGATGTGGTCATCGCCGACCTTACCATGCCGGACGGCTCGGGAATCGATGTTCTAAAACAGGCCAAAAAAAAAGATGAATTCACCGAAGTCATTATTGTTACCGGATACGCGACGCTCTCTTCGGCCACCGAAGCCATTAATTTCGGCGCGGGGTCCTATATCATTAAACCGATCGTGCGTGACGATTTTTTGCAGCAGGTGGAGCGGGCGGTGGCAACGCGCATCTTTCATTTAAGAAGCCGCCTATTAGTGCAGCAGACGACAGCCATGACGCCCGATGCTAAAGGGCATCTTTTCGATATAACCGCCCTCTATTATTTTTCGCGTAAGTTAATTCTCACGCAGGAAATAATCGACCTTATGCGGATCATCATGGAGGAAATCACCACGCGTTTGAACGCGCCCTTTGCGCTCATCGGCGTTAATTGCTGCAATTACCAGGAGCTGTTTGCCCTGGCGCCGAACGGTGAAATTCCCCCGGCGCGACTCAAGGAAACTATCCTCGCCTGCTGGCAAACCAGTTTTTTTATGCTCGATAAAAAAAGTTTTGAGGAAGGCCAGCCGCCGGTGACGACGTTTACCGGCAACCAAACCGGTATTCTTGACATTCAGGGATTGCTGCCGGTGAGTATCCCGATGGTCGTTTTGGGACAAACCATCGGCTCTCTGGTGCTTTTCAGAAAAACCGCCGTGCTTCCGCACAGCGCCGAATCGCAATTTTTATTTGTTTTGTCTTCGCTCATAACTTCGATCGTCGAGCATGCCTACGCCGACCGGCAGGCCAAAATGCTGGCGCGCACCGACAGCCTGACCGGGATTGCCAATCATCGTTTTTTTCATGAAGCGCTTGCGCGCGAAATGGCGCGCGCCGACCGGACGCAATCGATTTTTTCGCTGCTGCTCATCGACATCGATGATTTTAAAAAAGTCAACGATACCTACGGTCATCTTATCGGGGACGTCGTTATTAAAAATTTAACCCAACGGGTCACGGCGATGGTCCGGCGCTGCGACGTGCTGGCCCGCTGGGGCGGCGAAGAATTCGCGCTGCTGCTTGCGGATACCCCATTAAACGGGGCGGCGGTCCTGGCCGACCGTATCTGCAAGAGCCTGGCCGGCGACACGTTGAGCGCGGCCGGACGGTCGATTTCCTATTCCGTGAGCATCGGGCTGGCGCTCTACACCGGCGGCAGCGGCGCGGACAAAAACATTCTTATCGCCGCGGCCGATAGGGCCCTGTACGCCGCAAAACATAACGGCAAGAACCGGTTCTCCGTTGCAACTTGACATTAGGTATAATACCCCATGAACCGATTTTTACTCACCCTGTTCGTGCATGGTTACAGCGGTTTTATAGAACTGTTGCGCCTCTTTGCGCTCCCTTTTTTCGAAAAAAGCGCGTGGGGGGCGCGCGCGAACCTGTCCGAGCGCATGAGCATACCGTACCTGGAACGCGATGTCCGCAAAACAGAGGTGGTCTGGATCCATGCCGCGTCGCTGGGCGAAGCCAAAGTCGTCTTTAAGTTTCTTGACATCCTGCGTGAAAAATATCCCCGTACGCTCTATGTGCTTACGGCCACGACCAAGACGGGGCTTGAGTATTTGCAAAATATGCGCAACGAATCCGTATGCGGGGTCGGTTTTCTGCCGCTCGATTCGCTGCGCCTCATGCATCGTCTCCTGCGACGGTTCCGGGTTAGCCGGGTGTGGCTGGTGGAAACCGAGCTATGGCCCTGCCTGCTGTATGCATGCTTTAGGGCGCGTGTCCCGGTCGGCATCGTTAACGCCCGCCTGGAGGCGCGTTCCATGGCGCGCTATCGCATCGGTAAAGTTATTATCAAGCCGCTTTTGAGGGCCATCGATTCGATCCTGGCCCAGAACGACACCTATGCCCTGCGTTTTGAAGAGCTCGGCGTTGACCGAACGCGCATCGCGGTGGTCGGCAACCTCAAGGCCTATATTTCGATCGGCCGTCCCGCGCGCGAGCGCTGGCTTAATTTACGCAAGCAACTGTCGATTGCGCCGGACGATTTCGTGATCGCCGCCGGCTGCCTGCATAACGGCGAGGGCGCGGTGATGGCGCGCGCCTGCCGCGTGCTGGGCGAGAACGGCATGCCGGTAAAATGCATCGTGGTCCCGCGCTATTTGCAGGAAGTGCGGGAAATTTTATCCGAGCTGCCCGAAGGCGCGCTGTACTTACGGGAGATAAAAACCGGCAAGGCCTGGGACATCTGCTGCATAGACAAAATGGGAATCCTCGACGAAGTTTACGCCCTGGCCGATGTCGCCGTGGTGGGAGGCACCTTTGTCCCGGTGGGCGGTCATAACGTGTGGGACGCCCTGCGTTTTGGCGTCCCGGTGTTTTTCGGGCCGGATTACCATACCCAGCAGGAAAGTTGTGAACGCCTGATCGCGGGCGGGGTAGGCTTTAGCGTGCGCGACGGCGAACAGCTTGCCGAGGGTATCCAAAATGTCATGCGCCGGGAGCCTAAAAAATTCATCGAAGCGATCTCGCGTTTTAGCGCGGCGGTCAACGGCGAACAATCGAACATCCGGCATTTAATCCCATGAAATCAAAATCGGAACTCGCTCCCGCGCTGTGCGTCTTGCTCGAAGGCGACGATTCCATCGGCCGCGATCTCGAAAACGCGCGCCTGGTGCAAAAGCTGCATGCGGATTTTCCCGATATCGAGGATATGCGCTATGGAGGCGACGGGCCGTTTACCGCCTTCGCGGAAACGTGCCGGACGCCTTCGCTGTTTTCCTGCCGGCGGATTGCACGCGTCAACCATGCCGAAAGTTTGGAGGGCGACGCCCTTGCGCAACTGGCGGAGCTCATCGATGCCGATCTGCCCGACATTTACTTAATCATGATCGCCTCTGAGCCGCAAGCGCCTAAAAAACGCGGTGCTAAGACCACCAAGGGAATGGGCTTTGCCGAAGTGCGCAAGCTGGTGCAGCAAAAAGCCTCCCGGCTGCCGGACCGGGTGATATACCGGGATTTTCCCAAACCGCGCGATTATCAGATGTCTTCGTGGCTGGTCGCCAGGACCCCGCAGCTTTTTAACCGCGCCATCTCGCCGGAGGACGCCGATACTTTCCTGGACATCGTGGGCCACGATTTTGATGTTCTCTATTCCGAACTCCAGAAAATCGACCTGACGCTCCCAGCGGGGCGCCCCTTTGACCGCGGCGCGATAGCTAACATGTCCGGCGGCCTGCGCGATGCCAACCCCTTTGAGCTGGCGCAGGCGCTCGGGCGAAAAGACTTGCGGCGGGCCCTTCGCATTATCGACAGCCTCTATGCGTTTGCGCCGGCCGGTCCGGTATGCATGAGCGGGCTCTTT
>JAQUMP010000080.1 GCA_028718065.1 Chitinivibrionales bacterium
AACGGCACGTCTACCACCAATACAGCAGCCAGAGGATCTACTCCCACGTGGACGATGACTAGTTCTGCAATTACCTTACCTTCCGGATTCGCTTGGCAGCGCAATTCCCATGGCCAGATTACCGGACGCCTGACGGTTTCTTGTGTCTCCCCGTTTGGAGGTGATCCGGTAACTACGGACGAGGCTATTACCTATTCAGATTTTAATACTTGCTCTCAGCTATGGAATTTACCGCCGCCCCCTAATTCCCCCAGCCTTCTTGTCGGGGTTGCTGCTATGCCAGCCTTATCGGCGGATGAGAATACAGCATATTTTGGTTTGAGAGACCACTATTTGTACGCAGTCAATACGGCCACCGGCACATTAAAATGGAGAATCCAGCTCGATAATGAAATCTTTGGGTCCCCTGCGGTTTGTCAGGGCTATATATTTGTTGGAACGGGAGGGCCAAACGCGGTCGGGCATTCTGGTCGTTTGTGGAAAATAACGGATCAAGGATCAACTGCCGCAAGTCAACAAATATATTATTCGGCGGCAGGGTTTGCGACTACACCGACTTTAGACGCCGCAGATCAGCGTATTTTTATTGGCAGTGCAGGGAAGATGTATGCGTTCGGTTTTTCATCGACAACGCCGCTCTGGTCATATCAGACTCTGTCTTTTACAGGACACCTTTCTACAGGGGAACAAATAAGTACCGGAGGAATTTCAACCTCCGCCGTTTATGCTCCTCCGCCTGCACAATCAATTTGGACACGTCTGGAAATATTGTTGGGCTTAAAACAAAATCAAGCCGGACGTGTTTATGTTGCCACCGACGCTACTATGATTTACGCATTCGATGCTGGTTCGGGAAAAGTTGTATGGCAAAAAACAATTGCCATCTTAGGAGGGCATTCTTCCGCCCCATCAATTGGGAATAATAAAATATATGTGGATGACGCTTATCATATTCAACTGTCTCAAAACAGATTACATATTTATAACCTTGATGGTTCTGAATTACCTTCCGTTTATCACACCAGTTATAACAGCAGTTATTTTAATCAAGAACCCGGTGTTGTAGTGTTCGGAAATTACATTTACACGCAATCTTCCTCAGGGATACTTGGAAGTGGGACATCTACGGTTGTTAAAGTGGCTGAAAATGGTGCTATAACGCCCCTTTATAATGAATCTGGTCTTGACATCAGCGCATCACCTGCTTTAGGGAAAGTGGATGCGAATGGTACAAATCTCCGTTTATACGTACCAACAAATAATAATGAGTTCGTTTCAATAAACGTGCAGAATTCCGCCGATTTCACGACTTATCCGCTTCCTGGCAATGCTAATAGCCCTATCATGAGCAGTAAAGGAGTTCTTTATTTCTTATGCAGCACGGGCAACCTTGTCGCGATCCAAACGCCTTGTAAAGGTATGGTCCATTCCTGGCCATGCGGCCACGGAGACGCTCAAAATACGGGAAGTGCACCGGCGGATGCACATCTTGATTTTTCACATCAGGGACTTGGTAATGTTCAGAATGGTTCGGGAAGTTTTGACAGCCTGGATCAAAATTATTCTCTCTGCGGCGCAGGTAAAGATATCGGAGGAACCGGCGATAGTTGTGATTTTTCCTATAATTACTTCTCCGGTGATTTTGTGATTATAGCCCAAGTTTCGGCCCTTGACAATACGAATGCCTGGGCTAAAGCCGGTGTCATGATTCGGAAAGACCTTTCGAGCAGCTCGGCAAATGCGGCCATGGTTGTAACGCCTTCGAACGGCGTGCAATTTCAATACCGGCGCGCAAATGGCGACACAACCTCGATAGCAAATATCAGCGGTTATAGTCCGGGCAATGCCTGGGTTATGCTGAAAAGAGTGTTTAATACAGTTTACGGTTATGTAAGCAGCGACAGCGTAACATTTACCCAAGTCGGTCAAGTGACGTTCGATACCGGCGCCGTCTATGTCGGTCTGGTACATGCCGCGCTGAACGACAGTGTGAGCGGTTGTGCGCAATTTACCGATATTTTGCTATCAGGTATACCTACGGCAGATTACGATTCAACCCAATGGACGCAACTCAGTACTCCATTTGATTGGGATGTAACAAACGCCTTTGCGGTGACCGGTTCGAGCGGAACGAATCTTTTTGCCGGTACTCAATACGCCGGTGTTTACCGGTCCACCGATGCGGGCGCAAATTGGGCCCAGGTTAATAGTGGATTAGCAAACGCTCCTGTTTTGTCACTTGCGGCGAGTGGAAACAATCTTTTTGCCGGAATGCAAAACGGCATTTTTCTTTCCACGAATAATGGCACAAGCTGGATCGAGGCTGACAGCGGCTTAGCGCCTTACACTGCCGTGCATGCTCTTGCGGTAAACGGGACGAATATTTTTGCCGGGACCTATTACCACGGGGTTTATCTATCCTCTGACAGCGGCATAAGCTGGATTGCTGTTGATAGCGGGCTGCCGTCTGGTTGTGCCGTCTATGCTTTTGCGGTTATCGGGAATTATCTCTTTGCCGGGACTTTCGGCCAGGGTGTTTACCTGTCCACCAATAACGGTGTAAGCTGGAGTGCGACGGGATTAACAAGCGCGTATGTCAATTCACTTACAGCTATTGGTTCGAATCTCTATGCCGGAACCGGCGGCTATGGAGTCATGCTTTCCGTGGACAATGGAGCAACCTGGACGGCCGTTAATAACGGAATGACAAGTAATAATGTTTATACATTTGAAAATATCGGTACAAATCTTTTTGCTGGTACCTACGCAGGTTATCCTGCGGGGATTTCTCTGACCAGTGATTACGGTGAAAACTGGAGTGGTGTTAATACCGGAATGTATAACAACACTACGATTATTTCGCTGGGTGTTTACGGCAGGACGCTTTTTGCCGGGACCATTGATGGTCACATTTACCGTGGAACACCCTGATGACAATGGTGCTTTTAATAAAAGGCAAGTTGGACTTTTTTCACACCAAGGAAATATAACTTTGGATCGAGAATGTAGTCCAAAACCGAATTAAGAACGCTGGGCAAGCGAAGGCTCACATGAAAAGATTTCTAGTACAATTTGCCCTTAGTATTGGTTGGGTGGTTTTATTTGCGCATACAACAAGTGCTGATTGGGTAAAAACAAATGGGCCTGGGGGCGGGCGAATTAATGCACTTGCCGCGAGCGGCAGCAATATTTTTGCAGGAACTGAGACTGGCGGCGTTTTTCTCACTTCTAATAATGGTGCAAATTGGACTCAAATCAATTCCGGACTCACGGACGATACCGTTGCATCACTTGCCGTAAACGGGAACAATGTTTTTGCAGGGACTTCGGGCGGCAGTGTTTTTTTATCCGCCAATAGTGGCACAAGCTGGACGGCGGTCAACAATGGCCTCACTAATAGTAATGTCAATGCTCTTGCCGTAAGCGGTAACAATGTTTTTGCGGGGACTTGGGGTGGTGGTATTTTTTATTCCACCAATAATGGTACAAGCTGGAATCGTTTTGATGCCTACCTTTTGGAAAATTCTAAATTAGATGTCCTTTGTATTGCTGCGAACGGTAACAACATTTTTGCCGGCACTTATCAGGGAGGCATGGTTCAGACCACAGACAACGGAGCAACCTGGAAGGTGGCATCTATTAACGGTTATATTACAATCTTTTCTCTCGCAGGCGATGGTAGCAAAATTTTCGCCGGGACAGATCTTGGCGGGCCTTACCTTTCTACCAACAACGGAACCAGTTGGACTCCGGTTAAAAACGGCCTTACGGACAGTGCAATTTCCTCACTTATAATGAGCGGCAATAATGTTTTTGCTGGGACAGTTAATAGAGGGGTTTTTCTTTCCAGCAATAACGGCGCAAATTGGAATCCGGTCGGTTTGAATTTTTGTGTCACCTCTTTTGCCGTGAATGGGAGCACAATCTTTGCCGGCAATAATGGAGGCGAAGTGTGGCGCAGATCTCTTTCTGAAATGATAGTGGAAACTAATATTCAATTGCAACAAGGAATGTTAGATCAAGAAAATATTAAAATTTACTCTCCAAACCATTCTAACCATAACGTAAATATTAAATTCTCGTTGCCTCATTCGGACCTTGTAACCATTAAAATTTATAATCTATCTGGCAAAGAAATGATTTCTCTTTTCAATCAGTACGTTGATGCGGGTACGCACAGCTTAAATTTTGATACCCGGAATATTGCAACGGGGTGTTATGTGGGAAGGATACAGGTGGGAACAAATGCGATTGTAAAGAATATTTTGGTTTCTCGATAAGAATGCGATGGGCGTAAGCCAACTTTAAGTCGGCGGCCCTGCAAGAATCTTAAAGTCTGCAATGGCCGAGAAGGAAAATAAAAAAGAGGCGGCAATTTTGTTGCATGATTAAAAAATCGGAGGAATTATGGTTAAGAAATACTTACTCATTGCTTTTGGGGTAGTAATGGTTTTTAGTTTTGCTGTATTTGCTGCGCAAAGGACCGCCGTTTTAGTGACCATCAAAGATCATGGATATAGTAGTGATTCTTCCTATTACTTTATCAAAACAAATGAAGCTCTGGGAGGGGCATGTACCGACAGCACTTTGTACTGGAGCGCCTCCAATGATGCGGGGAAATCGGCGATTGCGACACTTCAATTTTATTTAAACCGAGGAAACAAAGTTAGAATAAGTTATAACGACAATGCGCAAGATCAAGTGCTGATAAATATTTTAGACCCAATTCAATAAAATTTTGCTCGGTCATATTTGAATTTGAACAGGAATATTAACCTAAAATAGGGTGGCGTTTTTTATGAAAAACATTCTGGCAAACTGTATTGTCGGCATAGGCTTATTAATTCTGTTTCCACAAATGGCGTCAAGCGCGCAGTGGTCGTCCGTTTCGACCCCTTTTGATTGGAATTCAACAAACGCTTTTGCCGTGAGCGGAACGAATCTCTTTGCCGGAACCCAGAATTACGGTGTCTATCTTTCAACCGACAACGGTGCAAACTGGACACAGAAAAATAGCGGGTTGACGAACACAACAGTTCTATCCTTCGTGATGAGCGGATCAAATCTCTTTGCCGGGACTCAAAACGGCGTTTTTCTTTCCACCAACAACGGGACAGGCTGGAGTGCGGTTAGTAGCGGTAATTGTTACTGGTATAGAAATGGATGATTATGTAGTGCAAAATACTATTGCAACAAATGAAAAGCTGTATTATTTGCAGGACAATATAAACTCTGTCATTGCATTGGCGGATACGGTTGGATCAATAAAAAACATTGGCAGCTATGAAGCATTCGGGAGTGAAATATATTCAAGCATTGGCGAAAAGAGCAGGTTTGGGTTTGCGGGGAGAGAAAAAGATGACAATGGGGTTTTTATGTATTATCGATTGAGGTGGTATGACTCTTTTACAAACAGGTTTACTACTGAGGATCCTTTAGGCTTCTGGGGGCTTGACATAAACTTTTATCGATACGTTAATAATAATCCTATATATTTTTCTGACCCGACCGGATTGCAGTACAACTTTAATCCTCTTCCTGCCAATCCTTATGCTGCAGCTGCAGGCGGAATGTATAGGGTCGGCCAAGCAACGGTAGGCATGCAAAATTTGTATAGCAGTGTTTCTGATGCTTACTACACATATTACAATGCCCCTGCACGAGCGTTGGATGCCACGATGAATCAGAGGTCCATTAATAATGCGGCATCAACTTGGGCAAGTAAACAACGATAAAAGGAACAACAAAATTGGCAAAAAAATATTTGGTAGAAGGGATGGAAACTGCACTCATTTAAATTGAAATTAGTTTTAGATAAAGAATATAATTTCATGATGCTGGATAACTCGCAACGTTAGCGAAACAAATATGGGCAACAGCCATTCTTTATCCGACAATGACTTTGTTCAATTATGCTCTTTTGCTCATGATTATGAGGTCGAATTTGTTTTAATTAAAACAGATTTTGAATCTGCGGGAATACCGTATTGGGTAAATGGTCAAAATAGAACTTCGACTCAAGATTATGAACTACTCTTAGATGGTGAAATTTCTATTCAGGTTAAAAGGAAAGATGAAGATAGAGCAAAAGAAATAATAGATAAAATATTTAAAAAAATTGGAAATACGCAGGTATACAGTTTTTGCCCAAAATGCGGATCGGATGATATTGAGCCATTGAGCGACAATATTTTTTGGAAATCATGGCTTCCTTATTCTAGAAAATGCAAATGCAAAAAGTGTGGTTATATTTGGCGGTAAATAAATTTGTTTGAACAGTTGTCGAGTAAACCGTAAGATACCCCCTTGTTTCTCAAATGATCATATGTAGACCTTTTTGATTCATGGGGTTATTAATGTCTTTAAATACTAATTTGACAGATCAACCAAATTCATTTTCTTTATTATGCTGCATAGTATTAGGGGTACTATTTTCTGCTCACTTTGTTTCAGCTATAAGTATAAAATATAGTGGTACTCCAGGTGGGGTTTGTTACTCAACAGCTTTTTACCAAAAGAATAACCATTCCTACCTTTTAGCCGGTTCAGGCGGCAAATTTGTTGTAATGAATGTCGATGATTTGAAAAACCCACAAAAAATTGGAGATGTTGATTTGTGGGGAGCAGTGGAAAAAATAACGGTTTTTGGCAATTATGCTTATGTTGCAGCGTTGGATGGGGGTTTGTATATAATTGATATATCTGACCCTACAACCCCCACTCCTGTTGCCGATGCCGCAAACCCAGGATGTTATGCATGGGAGGTGGAAGCTTCAGGTTCCTACGCTTTTTTAGCCAGCGGATGCAATGGCATTCGTATTTATGATGTTTCAAATCCCAAAAATCCTGGATATCTTTCGTCCTACAGCACTTCAACTATTACCGCAAAGGCATTAAGAGTCCAAGCAAACAAAGTTTATGCGGTAGATAGAGATTCGGGTCTTATAATTCTCGACGTATCAAATCCTAGTAACCCCTCTTTATTAGGCTCTTGTATTCTTCCTGGGCACAATTTTGGTTTAGCCTTGAAAGATAGTATTGCTTTCGTCGCGGGCGATTCAGGCCTGCTAATAGTAAATGTTGCTCAACCTACGGCACCACATTATAACGGTTCCTATTTCCACGCTTGGCCTGCGCTTAAAATTGCCGTTGCGGGGAATAACGCTTACCTTTTTGCCGGGCAAAACGGATTTGTAATTGCCAATATCAGTAACATATCGTCACCTGTTATTAGTAGCGTTACTTACTACAATGGGGAAATTAATTATTCTGCCATTGTCGATACTATTGCGTTTCTTTCGGTTTATGGTATAGGCGTTGCAATCGTCGATATTGCATCGACCACCAACCCTAAAAAACTCTCAACATTTGATATGCCTGGACGGGTATGGAAAGTTACCGCAACTCAAAATAAAGTATTCAGCTCAGAATTGGGCTATGGTTTTCATGTCTTTGATGCTTCGGATATAACGAATGGATTAACAACCATTGCACGAGGGACATCGTCCTCCTCTACACAAAATATAGCCGCAAACAATCAGTATTTTTATGTTTTAAATCAATTTGCCGGGTTAAGTATTTATAATATTTCCGACGTTTCAGCTCCAATTAATATTCCTCCGGTTGCAATACCGAACGGAACTGCTGATGCGATAACGGTGCAGGGAAATTTAGCGTATGTTGCAAGTTATGGAAAAGGCCTTAATATTATAGATGTTTCTTTACCATCGAATGCCCATATTCTTGGGTCATTAAAAACTCGCGGGGAAGCTCGGGATGTCAAAGTAGAGGGAAATTACGCTTATATTGCCGATGGTTCCAAAGGTTTATTCATTGCCGATGTAACGAATCCACAATTGCCCGATTCCGTATCATTTGTAAATTTGCCGGATACTGCCGTATCGGTGACATTATTGAATAATTCTGCATTTGTTGCCGATAATGATTCCGGTCTCATAATTGTCGATATTTCCAACCCTCATGCGCCTTCGATTGCAGCGAGGTTTAAAACTCCCGATAAAGTTTGGGATGTTATTACTTCAAACAATTATGCTTACATCGCATGTAATTGGTATGGACTTGGGATTGTCAATATTTCTAATCGAACCTTACCCTCTTTGGTTGGATATTATGCAACACCTGACGAAGCATTCGGCGTTGCGGGTTTGGGGAATATCGTTTTTCTTGCGGATGGATCTTGCGGAATTCTTGAATATTCCGTAACAGGAGATCAATTTCGGGATGTTGCTGTGAAAAAAACGAGTATAGATCCTGTATTCGAACCAACCATAAAAATTTATAAAAGAATGATTCAATACCGCCTAATTGTGGATGATAAAGTTTCCATAGGGATTTATGATTTACAAGGGCGAAAAATCGAAACATTACTTGATTCGTACCAAACATCAGGGTTGCATAATATCAAATTGCCTAAACGTATTCCTGGTTTTCATATTGTCAAATACTTTTCCAATGCCAATGGTTCTTATTGTCAAGTATTAGAACCTTTTTTGGAATGAGTTGAATTAATAATTAATCCTCATCACCGCATTCACTGCGTCCTTCGGACTTGATCTCCGATATCGCAGCGTATTCCTCGGGTCCTTGTGTCCTACGAGCTGCTGGATTTCCTCGAGCTTGGCCCCGCCTTCAAAACTGGCCGTAATGGCCGTTACGCGCGTTGAGTGGGCGCATATCCCGCGCTCGTCGAGCCGGTCCACCTGCAGGCCTGCGGCGCGGGCGTACTTCTTGACCGTATGCCAGATCATAGACTCATGCATGGGCTTGTCCTGAAGCGTGGCCCCGCGCTTGTTGAACGGCCGAAATAAATACGCCTCTTTTTCTTTTTCCGAGATCGCCGCGGCGGTCATCCAGGCCTGGATACGCTCCGAGGCCTGGGGATGGAGTGGTGCCCGGATCCGGCGGTCGCCTTTTTCATGGAGTAGCACATAATGAACGCCGGTTTCGTGCAGCAAGTGACCGACTTTGATATTGCAGATTGCAGACCGGCGGCCGCCAGTGTAGAGCAGCACGGCCAAGAGCGCGCGATCGCGCGCGCCGCGTATCGTGTCGGGTGGGGGAGCGTCGAGGAGCTTTCGCGCTTCCTCGCGCGATAGACCTGGTGTGCGGCCGTCGCGGGATACTTTCGGGGCCTTTATTCCTAAAATCTTCTGCGCCTCGTCAAAAATAAAAAGCCTTTCTATTGACAAGTTGCGGATCAGGCCTTTTATGACCGTGAGCTTTTTCGCGCGTGTGGCGGCCGATAAATCCTTCATTCGCAAAAATTCAAGGTAAGTTTGGATGTCCTGCCGGTCAAGGTGGAAAATGTCCTTGCCCACCTCTTTTAGGTATGCGCCGAAATGTTTCAGATCGTTGCGGTAGATAACCCGGCTGGCCTCGGACGGGCAGGACTCGGCCAGCCAGCCGGCAAGGATGCGGTCGGCTTTGGCGGCAAGGCCGGCATCGGCGTTCTGAATGACAGCGGGAAGGCTCATTTAAAGGCCTTGACGGCTAAGAAGAGGTCCTGATTGCTGATTTGGGTGCGGTGCCAGACCTTTCTATCCTGGACCGAAAGGGCGGGATAGATGGTATCCCGCATGAACACGCCGTATTCCTCGACGGCAAGAGCGCGCAAGCGCTCGACCCATTCTTCCTGAAAGACAATGCTTGCCTTGGGGGTGATGTGGAGCATGAGCGCTCCGTTAATCCGTTCAAGCTTCAAAAATCCCTCCTGCGACACGCCTGCACGGCTGAAAACGTTTTCTACGGGCTTTAACTGGGCCTTTCCGGCCCTGTTTTTATTCTTTTTTCAATATGGCTATTTGTGCCCATCCCCTCGAAAAGGTAAAAGTTTCCCCATTTTAGGCTAAAAAGAGGTCTTCAGCCTCCTCCCGCAGTGCTTTTTTCCAATAAGCTGGATCATTATATCGCGCCGCC
>JAQUMP010000081.1 GCA_028718065.1 Chitinivibrionales bacterium
GGGCTAGCGGTGGAAGAGTGGGTCAAAAAGGCCCTGCAGGTAATATGAACCGCAACGACATTATCCAGCGCGTCCGGGCCGGCCAGAGTTTTGCCGGCATGACCATGCGCGCCTGGGATTTTTCCAACGCCGGGCTCGAGGCGGCCGATTTTCGCGCGGGCGACCTCACCGACGCCACCTTTGCCGGAAGCAACCTGGGCGGGGCTAAATTTCAGGACGCCGTATGCGTGAATGTTGATTTTTCGCACGCCCGCATCGGCGGCGCGCAGATCGTAATCGCTAAAATCAAGGACACCAAACTCGGCAACGTTAATTACGCCAATTTCCGCTCGGCCAACTGCCGGGGCGCCAGGTTTTCGTTCGTAAAGATCGAAAAGACCGATTTCGTGGACGCCTGCCTGCGCGACAGCGTCTTTGAAAGTTCGTTCCTGCGCGATTGCGAACTGGGCCGCGTGCAGTTCGAGGCCGGCGCCGTGGCCGGCTGCGAAATTTACAATTGCGATTTTACGCGCATGCAGGGAAAGGGGCTCTCCATCGCCCGCAGCAATCTCGACGGCTGCGCCGCAAGCGAGGCCGATTGCGCGGAGGCGCACTTCCGCAATTCCGATTTTACGCGCTGCGTTTTCAGCGGCGCCGTTTTTAACGCGGCCTCCTTTGAGCATTGCTGCTTTACCGATTGCGATTTCGGCGGCATCGGCGGCAAGGGCCTGCGCCTTACGGCCGACCGCTTTGTGCGCTGCTCCTTTACGGGCGCCAACCTGGCGGGGTCGCTCTGGGAAAACTGCGGTTTTGAACGCGCGCTGTTCGGCCGCGCCGCGCTTACGGGCGCCCGTTTTGCCTGCCCGGTCACGGGCGGCGAATTCCTGGGCGCCGATATAACCAAAGGACAATTCGACGGGGGAGCGCCAACGCATGGATGAACAGGACGGACGCATCATTGCCGGTGTGCTGCGCGAGGAAGATACCGAAATCGACGTGACCCTGCGGCCGCAGCTTCTCAAGGATTTTGTGGGCCAGGAGCAGCTCAAGCAGAACCTGGGGGTTTTTCTGGAGGCCGCGCGCAAACGCGAAGACGCCATGGACCACATTCTTTTTTGCGGCCCGCCGGGACTGGGCAAAACCACGCTGGCGCGCATCGTGGCCAACGAACTGGGCGTGGCAATTAAAACGACTTCCGGGCCGGTGCTGGAAAAACCGGGCGACCTGGCCGGCAACCTCACAAGTCTTGACAAGAGAGATATCCTGTTCATCGACGAAGTCCATCGCCTGGGGCGCGTGGTGGAAGAGTACCTGTATCCCGCCATGGAAGATTTCGTGCTGGACATCATGATGGGCGAAGGCCCGGCGGCGCGCGCCATCCGCATTCCCCTGCACCATTTTACGCTGATCGGCTCCACCACGCGCGCCGGCATGCTTACCGCGCCCATGCGCGAGCGTTTTGGGTTTGTGTGCCGCTTGGAATATTACAGCGCCCCGGAGCTTACCACGATTGCCCTGCGCTCCTCCGGGCTGCTGAACGTGGCCTGCGACGAGCCGGCCGCCTTTGAACTGGGTCGGCGCGCGCGCGGCACGCCGCGCATTGTCAACCGCCTGCTCAAGCGCTGCCGCGACGTGGCCGAGGTAAAAGGCGACGGCGCCATTACGCTCGATATTGTCAAGCAGACCTTGGCCATGCTGCGCATCGACGACCAGGGTCTTGACGAAATGGACCGGCGTATTTTGCGCAGCATCATCGACCATTATCAGGGCGGGCCGGTGGGCGTCGGCACGATCGCCGTGGTGGTGGGCGAGGAGGCCGAAACCATCGAGGAAGTTTACGAGCCCTTTTTGATTCTTTCGGGATTTTTAAAGCGCACCCCGCGCGGCCGCGAGGTTACCCACAAGGCCTATAAATATTTCAATATCAAACCGCCGCGCGCGCGCCGGGAGGGCGAAGCGCAGGTGGACATTTTTGATTCCGGACAGGGAGCATAATAATATGAATATGATTGAGACCGGCAGGTTTTTGCTGATTGCCGGGACCATTTTAGTGGTCCTGGGGTTCGTGTTTTTGCTGGCGGACAAGATTCCCCTGGGCCGCTTGTGGGGGGACTTTCGCTTTGGCAACGACAAGGTAAAAATTTATTTTCCGTTGGCGACCTGCCTTATTATAAGCCTTCTTATAACCCTTATCGTAAATTTCTTTTCGCGGAAGTAGTTTTTCGGCCAATCAATCCAAACAATCCGTAATTAAGTAGAGGGACATTTTTATGCTTTTAAATATCGGTCAGAAAGCGCCGGAGTTTTCGCTTGTAAGTTCGGATGGCGACACGGTAAAATTGAGCGACTTTGCAGGCCGCAATTATGTGGTGCTGATATTTTATCCCGGCGACGAAACGCCCGGCTGCACCAAGCAGCTCTGTGCCGTGCGCGACGATTTTGCAAAATTTCAGGCGAAAAACGCCAGGGTTTTCGGGGTTAATCCCGCCGATGTCGCGTCGCATAAAAAGTTTATAAACAACCACGGTTTCAAGTTCCCGCTCCTGGTGGATACGGACCAAAAAACGGCAAAGCTTTACGGGTGCGATAAATTCCCGTATGTGCGGCGCACGGTTTATGTCATCGATCCGCAGGGCACCATCGTTTTTGCGCAGCAGGGCATGCCCTCCGACGACGAAATTTTAGCGGCGATTCCGGGGCCGCCGTAAATTATTTTTATCAGACTATCCATTTGTAAACCATTAAACTTGGTAATGCCCCCGTAGCTCAGTTGGATAGAGCACAAGTTTCCTAAACTTGGTGTCGCCAGTTCAACTCTGGCCGGGGGTATTTTTTTCAAAACAAATTTTCTTGACTTGATATTATTTCTAAAATTAGATTTCTTTTGGTTGTGAAATCCTGTTAAAACAAAAATTGCCTGAGTCCCCGAACGGTTAACAACTTCTTTACCATCACTATTTTTTTTCATTGACATTAATTTCCCGTTAATAGCAAAATTGTTTTTGGTTGTCGAACCTTGCTTGAACCGACATGCTTTTTTGTACCTAAAGGGTTTACGACTTCTTTATTATCAGTTCGTTTTTTAAAAACAATTATTACCTTTATATTTATTAAGAACCTTTTTCACGAAAGGACACGGAAATGAATAGGTTCTCCAAGCGAATGTGCGGGCTTCTGCTGCTGTGCAGCGGGGCACTCCTTTTTGTAAATGCGGCCGAAGGCGGCGGCGCTTCGGGCGAGAAGGCCTCGTGGGCCGTTGGATACGACGAGGGACTCTCGTTTAAAATGAATATAACCGACAAAATCGCCGGTCAGGCGAGCATCGGCTATAATGTTGTGGGCGCCGACACGCTGCGCCAGGTCCCTGTTAATCAATTCCTGTTTAAGATCGGTGGCGCCTATCTGCTCAAGGACTTCTCCAAGCTGCGGGTTAACGCATTCCTTGATTTGGTCGGCATCATGAACCAGGACCAGCTCGCGTACACGACGTCCGACGCTTATAACAAGCGCTACAACCGTTTTGATTTTGCGGTGCGCACCGGACTGGCGCCGGAAATTTTTATTACCGATAACATTTCGCTCACGTACAAATTCGGTCTTCAATACATTTATTATGGCAGCCGTTACCAGCTGAACACTCTGGAGACCGATACCCAAAGCAGCAAGACAGGGCATTCGGAATTCGGCGTATACGGCGCCGGCAGCGGGCCGTTCCAACTTCTTCATAATATAGGATTAATGATTTACTTTTAATAGCCACATACAATCAATGAAAAAAAACATTCAAAACCATTTATCTTCCCCAACCTTAAAGGAGGTTAGCCTTATGGCTAATAAGAAACATAATCTGGTACTCAGTCTGCTCGGCGTTGCCGTTGTGGCGGCGTCGATGCTCTTTGTGTATTGCGCCAAGGACAATCCGGCCAAGCCGACAACCGAAAACAATTCAGTGTCCTGGACATTTTCAGGAACGGTCGTCGATGGGGCTACGGGCCTTGCCATGGCGAATGTTAAAATAGCCTATATCGACGTAAACCAGGAGCCCCAGGTCGACACTACCAACAGCAGTGGCGCTTTTTCCATCCCGTTTAATCCTCCCGGACAACGCAATTTTACGTTTACGGCGCCTGCTATGGCAACCGCAACCGATACTATCCAGTATACGGTTAAAACCGAAAGCCAGTCGGGCATCTATGGCGCCAACGACACGGTCCTCCTCGACGTTTCCAAGACCGTCGCCCTTTTTCCGCTGAGCGCGACCATAAGCGGTACGGTTGTGGCGCAGAAAAACAAGCGCAGTGCCTTAGTTCCGGCAGCGGGCGTGACCATGAGCGTTTCTTTTATGGATTCAGCCATGGCGGACGTTTCGCCGCGCGCTTTCTCGGTTGTTACCGACAGCACCGGCGCTTTCTCGATTGCCAAGATGCCGGCCGGCACGCAAGCCACCCTTGCCGTGGCCAATATCACCATCGGCGGCGTTGACTACAAACTAAATCAGAATATCAGCAATGTTAAACTTCTTGCAAAAGCGATCCCGCTCGGCACGTTTATCATGACGCCGGTCGATACATCGTTTGCACTGCTTTCGGTCCTGCCTAAAGTAGTGGTCCCGGGTCATTCCATTGCATTAACATATTCCGAACCTATCGATACCCCGAACTATTCTTATGCAACCCTTCAGGGTAACGGTACTTCGGGCAACGTAAATATCAGCGCGGTTGTTTCCGGCGCTACCCTTACGCTTACCCCTGCCGCCATCCTTAGAAATGGCCAGAAATATTTGTTAACGGTCTATGCTTTCGGCAAAATGGGCGGCCAGGCAACCGACACCTCTACCCTTACGGTAAACGGCGGCGACCTGACGGATATTACCGCCTCCAACATCCTGGACGGTAACAAAGTGGCAATCGACGGGCTGGGCCTGAGCGATTCCATTACCTTTACATTCCGCGACAGCGTAACCTCGGCGACTATCAACATCGAAAACGTTGGCGTAATTGTCCCGAGCACGACGACTATTGCGGGCAAAACCGTTATTATTAAGCCCACCACCGTTTGGCCGGTGGCAACGCTTACGGTAAAAGTTTCGGCAACCCTTAAAGACGGAACGCCGGTAAGCTTTAACTTTGCCGAAGTTACCAACAATAATATTGAGGCCGTTAAATCCTCCAACGTCCTAACGAGCAATGGCGCCGGACTTACGAATGTTGCGGTCACTACCGCGCCTTCGTTTGTTATGGCGGTCCCGTTCGATTCCGCTTCTCTGGGCGTAACCATGACCAACCCGGCAGCGGTCAACATTTCCTTTACCAGCAAGGGCGACACCATCACGGTGACCACGCCGCAGAATCTGAGCTACAATACTCCCTATACCGTTACCATAAAGGGTAAAACCAAAACCAGCGGATTAAGCTTCTCCGTTACGGTTGGTCCTTTTACCACGGTCGTAGGTGCTTTTGAAGCCATTAAATCTTCTAACGTGCTTACCAGCGATTTTGCCGGTCTTACGAATGTTGCGGTTAATACGGTGCCGTCGTTTGTCATGGCAATTCCGTTTGATTCCGCTTCGCTTGGCGTAACCTTGGTAATTCCCGGTACTCCTCCAACGCCGGTAAATGCACAGATTTCAAGTAAGGCGGATACCATTTGGGTGCATCCTCCTCAGAATCTGAACTATAGTGGTTCCTATGCCGTTGTTTTTAGCGGTAAAACCAAAACCGGGCTCAGCTTTAATTTTACATCCAACACCTTTACAACCCAGCCGGATGTTTTTGCGGTTGCCAGTAATACCTGGGACGCTTCCGGAAATAATGCCGTTAACTTCCCGATTTACGGCACGATGTGGGTAAAATTCAGCGAACCGCTGAGCACGGACTCGAGCAAGATAGTATGGTCGGCTGCGGCGGGAGTAACCTCCACGTTGATAGGCGACAAATCGCAGGCCACGTATAATTCCTCGATCCGCATCAGCGGGGACACGTTGTTTGTAACGCCGCTGAAGAGCCTTGTTAACATTAATTTTGGCGACATAATCGGGTTTAAAGTGCAGGTAGCTACGGCATCCGGCAAAATCGCCTCCGTCGCCTCCACGTTTAAAGCCACGATCCAGTCCAACGGTTTCTCGGTTTTGTCAACCAATACCAAGGACGCCTTTGGCGACATGCGCACCGATTTCGGCATACTCGACACGGTGCGGGTCGTTTTTAACCAGGGTATCGCCAAGATCAACACGGCCACGTATACCGGGTTGCCGCTGAGCACCGTCGGTGTAGGCACAATTAACGATCTTAAGCTGAACGCTACGGGCGACACGCTTACCTTTGTGCCTCCTGTAAAGCTTACGAACGACGTCCAGTATACCATTGCTATCACCAATGTTGATCTGACAAGCGGGCTTAAGAACGTGACGACCGCGGTCAGCATTACCTGGAAAACAATAAAGGGCATTCGTCTGGTTTCGGCCAACGACATGACGTCGGCGACCGTTTACCGGCCGTTTAGCGTAACGGGGGACAGCTTGGTGCTAACGTTCTCCGAACCGGTTGATATAACCAAGGCTTTTAACGTGTTTCCCATAGGATCGTTATGGGCGCATGCGCAGTATTCATGGAACGCCGCTCATACGGTGGTAACGATCAAGGGCGGACCTCAGGATACACTCAAAGCCAAAGCCTACGTTCCTGTTCCGGATTATTCGATCAATGCCGCGACGGTAGAATACGCCGGAATCCAATTTCAATGCACACCGGTATCAACCGAAACACAGGTGACCTTGAACAGCGCACCCGCATCTAACCAATGGGTTACGCCACGGGCGCAGATAAATGTGCATACGGTAAATGGTATTGAACTCCTTAATACTAATCTTATCGAAGACGCTAACGTGCAGGGACCGTACACGAATGCTTTTAATACCAAGGTTTCAGCGCTTGGCGGTGCCATTATGAACCGCGACTCGATGGGTTTAAAGGACACGATAACGCTGGTTTTTAGCCGTGCAGTTGATAGTGCGAAGATTTTCGGTATTCCGAGCAATTACCTTCTGCTGCAAAAAGGCGGAGTCGGTGCGGCGCTTAACTTTACGATGTCGATTAGCGCTGACAAGCAGACCGTTAAGCTGGTCCCGGCCGATAGTCTAAAGCAGACGATAGCGCCGGCCCAAAGCTACACCTTGACATTAAGCAATATTCCCGCGGCAGGGCTCGAAGCAAGCCTGCAGGGCGGCAAGGTGCTTGCTTATTCGCTGCCTTTTACCACGACGCCGCTGCCGGGTAAAATGTTGACCAAGGAAGCCATTGGCGCCTTGTCGACCGATACTTCGACCACGGCGGGCGTGCGCGGCAAATATATGCCGTATAGCCCGGTGATATCTGCGTACAACACGCAGACCTTGAAGACGACAGTGCAAAACCATGTGTACTTTTACTTTAATGAAGTGTGCTGGAATGCGCATCATGATGACTCGATTACGCATTATCAGGCTGCTGTCCAGGGATATGATGGCGGTTGGATTGAATTGGGCAATAGCCTTAAACTTACCCAGACAGGTGTATATACCCCTTGGAATACGCCTTCGGCCGGCCAGCGGGTTCTCTTTTGGGATTTGAACCTTGCGGCAGCAACTGACCTGAATGGCCAGTCGGTTTTGAGCTTGTTGCAGAAACCAAACGGTGGAAACGGCTATTCCAACCCGGCGACTGACATCTTTAATAATGGCAACGTTATTAAGGTTAAGATTCGCCCGATCTATAGCACCAATGCCACGTTCGAATATGCGAACGACCAGTATGGAGCTTGGAGCGATTCCATCTCTTACACCAATAACGTTGCGCCGTGCGACAGCGACTTTGTGGCAGGTTTGAATGTTAATGCCGCTGCAGTTGCCGCAGCAAGACTGATTAACACTGCCCAGGGAGGCGTGTCGGTAACGCCGCAAGGCTGGGTTGATACCAATTTGTCGGCCAATCCAAGTTTGGCAGGCGGGGTAAGAGCCACTGTTATGAACGATGGTGGATATTATGTGACTGTCCTTACTTTCCCCGAAGACATGGATACCTCCGCGGCATCGGCTGCGAACATTAAGGCAACGGTGTGGATGGGTGACACTACCGGTCTGGGTGCCAATACGACCTGGACCAAAGACGCCACCTATTCCAAATGGAGCTCAGCTCGTTCGTATACCTTAGTTCTTGATATCCCGCACCTCCAGAACTACTTGGCGCATCTACCGTACTATGCAATAAGCATAAACCAAGTCAAAAATGCGTCGGGAGTTGTGATCCAGGCCTATGGCACGACGGGCGATGCGGCCACAGGAACTACTTGGGCCAGCATTAATGCCGCAACTGTAGGTCGTGGCAAGAATGATGCAGACAAGGGTCCTAATAACCTCATCGGGCTCACTGCGTTCTAAGGCGTTTATGCCGGGCGGAGGTTAATTCCCTGCCAGTAAACCAAAAGGCCTCCCGTAAGGGGGGCCTTTTTTTTGCTTTTTCCAGAGACTATCTCAGTTGCAAAATAAATAATATTAAGCTATTTTGTTTCTATGAGTCCTGTTGTTTTCACGGATGGGCCTTTCAGTTTCCTGTTTTTCTCGAATGAGGAATTAAGGATTCATGTACACATTTTATCGACGGACGGCGAGGCAAAATTCTGGATTGAACCGATTATATCTTTAGCCAGGTCATCCGGATATTCAGCAAAGGAATTGACCCGGATCCAACGACTTGTCGAGGAGCATAAAGATGAAATCAAGCGTAGCTGGAAAAAGCACTTTAAAGGCTGAGGTAACGAATATATCCGCTCAGGGTATCTGGCTTCTTGCCGGGCGTCACGAATATTTTCTTTCTTACGATGCCTTTCCGGAGTTTAAGGATGCCAGAATTACGGATATTCTCAATGTGGAAATCGAGCATGAGGAATATCTTTTCTGGCCCTCTCTGGGAATCGATTTAGAACTCGAATCCATTAAAAATCCGGAAAAATATCCTCTGCGTTACAAATAGCCGCGATTAAAAACCAATACCAGGCGCTTACCCCCCTTTTGTCTTTTTTTAAACAAAGGAATGCAGGATGAAAATTGTAAAGCATTTTGGCGTTTTGATAGCAGGAATGGTTTTGGTTATAGTTGCGGGATGCTCACGGACCGACGAGGGTCCGTTTGATCAGGAAATAACAGGGCGCACGCTTTCGGCACGGGTAAAGGTGGATGAGCAGGGGCTTGCGATATTATTAGTAAATATCGGCAACCGTGCGGCAACCATATCGCCGCTTATGCTATCGGTAAAGTATGTGAATGGCCGAACGATCGAGCGCACCTGCGCGATTACCCGCGTGAGTGCCGAGCAGGTGAGTTTTACCTGCGCGGGAACCAGCGGGGCCGCTATTATTTCGCAAGTAAATAGCGCCGCGCTGCATGCCCGTTTGCAAGGTGGGGCAAAATTGTTTGGCAAGGAGCAAGTTGTAATAAGGCCCATGCCTACCTTTGATTCCGAGGCGAAGAATAATAGCGCGATATCGTCAGTAAATATTAGTTTGCCGTGGCAGAAGTTTGCGATTGGCGGGTGGTAGGAAATTGGTTCGCTTTTCTTAAATTGTTTTGTAGGTGTTTAAGGATTTTTAATACACCGCACGCTAAACCCAAAATGCATATCCTCGTTATCACTGTTTATACTAGCCGTACTGAAGCCAATAGTACGAAGCCACACAAAATTACCACTATACACCGTAGATGACCACCAATAGCCAATTCCCCCAGCTGAACCAAATCCACTACTCGGTGAACGGGCACCGCCCGGAAGAGCCGAAAAACCGGTTTCGTTTGTAGCACCCTTGTGCACACCATCTAATTATGAGTCCGGATTTCCTGAAAAACGGGTAACACTTTTTTGTTAATGGTGACGGTAATAGAGCCGTTTTTGCGCAGCCAGGATTCGACGGCGATACGCCATGCGGAT
>JAQUMP010000082.1 GCA_028718065.1 Chitinivibrionales bacterium
TGCGCTTGCATTGCTCCAGCAGTAAGCATAGAGAGGCGACCCCTCGTGCACGACGTCCGTATCGCCGGTAATGTTGTTCGGCGTCTGCCAGAAAATGACGCCAGGCGGCGTTACGGCTATTATAAGACCCACGGTCGCGGAGCCGCCCGCGTTCGTGGCCGTAATCGTATAGGTGGTCGGCGGCAAGGCAGCTATGGGCGCGCCCGTTAGGTTCCCGTTGGCCCCATTCAAAGACAATCCCGCGGGCAAAGAGGGGCTTATGCCGAAGGTACTTGATGCTCCTCCGCCGTTGGTGCACACGTTCGTGGCGATCGCCGAGCCGATAGTATAATTCGCGGGGTTTGTGGAATAGGTCAATGGTCCCGGCGGCTGGACGCCGTTGGTCACCGTGATCGTCACGGTTCCCGAGCCCGAACCATAGGCATTGGTGGCGGTAACGACATAGGTCTGGCCAGCGGAAGAAGCGGTTGGAGTGCCGGTAATATTGCCATTTGTCGTGTCTAAGACCAATCCGGAGGGAAGGCTTGGGCTTATGCTGAATGTACTTGATGCTCCTCCGGCATTGGTGCAGGTGTTTGTCGCAATGGCCGTGTTGACGGTGTAGGTGGCGGAAGGGATTGAATAGGTCAGCGGCCCTGGCGCTGATACTCCGCCCTGACTTCGCACCTGGATTCCGCACAATATCGCACCCGGAGAATTGCTCGACCCGCTAACGGTAATAATTTGTGTCGTTGCATTAGCAGTGAACGTTCCAATTACATATTGCCCATAATAATTGGAGGTACCCCCCCCTGTTTGACAATAAAGCGTAGCTGTGTTGCCTGCGGCAAAAGTCACGGTGCGGGACGTTGCATAGTACGAAATATTGACCCATACTTGCACGGAGTAATCGGTCCCTATCGTTAAGTTCTGGAGTGTTACATCCATAGCGTTCGCAGAACCAGAATATGATGTTCCCGGAAAATTATTCAGCAAGGCTAAATACGCGGCGCTTAAGCCGGTAGCCGTCTGTGAGTATGGAGCATAAAGGCCTATATTATCGTATAAATTCGCAGGATTTCTAGATAGTACTATATCGTAAGGGGCGCCGCTGCCCACGTTGGCCGTACTTGACGTTCCGGTAAAAGTTACGCCATTGATATTTTGGTTGCCGCCGCTCCAGTTGTAGGCGTATTTTAACGTTCCGGTGGTACTAATATCCCCATCGCCTGAGATTTTTGTTGCACTGCTCCAAGTAATGTTAGCCGCAAAAACCGAAGTGGAATTAAAGATAATGGCCAGCAAAAACAAATTTTGTAGAATAAAATATTTTTTCATGGCAAACCTCCCTCTTCAAGAAATTAATGCGTCAGTCCCCGACGGTAAATGGCAAAATCCTGCCCGTTACACCCGGTTCCCGCAAAAAGATGGGCGTGGTTCCCCGGGCTGACTGCGAGCGCATTACAATTTTGCATATTCATTTGGGCCCCCCAATCCGTAGGGGGGATTGTTGGTGCGTTGGGTCCGGAATAACTCCCCCAGCTTGTGCAATCGTAGCTGGCTGTGTCGATCCCTTTTATTCCCAAAATACCACCTGCAGCAAAAAGCATCGGACCATTAACACTTAATGCACTAACGCCTCCAGTTTCAACCTGTGTCCAGCTTGCTCCGTAGTCGTTGGTGCGCCAGACTCCGGCGGAAACTCCGCTGGGAACGGCGGCAAAAAGGTCTGTGCCGATTACCGCAAGGGCTTGGAAACTCGGGGTGCCGGGGATCGCGGCAGTCGCAACCCAGTTCGAACCGTTGTCGGTTGATTTGCAGACACCATTGGCTAAAGTTCCGGCAAAAAGAGTCGTCCCGGCAAAGGCAAGCGCCTGCACCCAAGTGCCTGGCAATCCGGTCGACGTCCAAGTCGTGCCGCTATCGGCGGACTTATAGATCCCGGCTTGAATACCGGCGCTTTGAATCCCGGCATAGAAATCCGTGCCGTTTACAAGCAAAGAAAGGACGCCACTGCCCGGCAATCCGGCCGCAGCCCAGTTCGCGCCGTCGTCGGTTGATTTGTAAACCCCGTTCGTAGAAGTGCCGGCAAAAAGAGTCGTCCCGATAACCGCAAGCGCATTTATGGTTGCGCCGCCCGGTAACCCGCTGCTTGCCGCCGTCCAGGTTGCACCCTCGTCGGCGGACCGGAAAATTCCCGTCCCGCCGATAAAACCGATAAAAACATATCCATTGATAAATGCAAAAGATGTGACACAAGAGTTTAAGGGGCCGTTGAACGGCGCGTTGGGAACAGGGTCCCAATAATCGGGCCACCCCGCCGTTGCCGCCCTATACCTCCCCAGTTTCTGATTCAGCACCGTCGCATATTTTCTGCTCCCGGACGTTCCTTCGTAGGCGGTATCGATGATCGTAAAATTTTCGTCTCCCAGATCGTAAAGCGTATAGTTAACGCGGCCGCCGTTAAAATGCGTAGAATCCACGCCATTGCCCCAGCGCGTAAACTGAAAATTGACCGAGTCGCGCAAGGCGCTCGCCCGGCTTGTTACAACCACGCCGGGATAAACAGTGTCGGTCATGGTTACTGTTTGAGTATCACCTATTTGAATCCATGAATTGCCATTATTGATGGAATAAAGACCTATGAATTTGTTTGTCAAACGCTGCAATCTTACCGTTGGATTTTTAACGGGGGCAAGAATGGATATGCCCTGAATATTCGCTCCGGCGCTCGCCCGGTATTCAAAAGCCAGATTATTATTTCCTTTAAGACTTACCATAACCTCCTTGGCAGGTGCCGTACCGAGCGCGGCACGGATAATTATTCCGGCTTTCGCGCCGGTATCCACGGTCGCGGCGCCAATCGGATGAATACTATCGATTATTTTAACGGCAACATCGATAGTATCCGCCAGAGCTTTACAATATGCAAAATGGCAGGAATCTTTATCCGCTGAAATTCCTGCCCCGCACGAAGTAACTACATGAACGGAACTGTAAGCATCGTAACTGTACGACCCATTGGCCGGCCCGATGTCCTGATGGCTTAAAGGCTTCGGCGGAATGACTTTATTAATTGTCAAGAATTTGTAATAGGTACTGTCTAAAATTTCTTGGGCCAGCATGGTCATGACGCCGTCGGCGGCGTAATAGGTGCGCTGCTTGTGGTATTTATTGCCCGCGATCCTCTGGCCGATGCCCGAGCCGTTAACCATAAAAAAGCCCAGCACCATCATGCCGAAAACCAGAATCAACACGAGCGCCAGGGTGGCAATGCCCTTTTTATTATTGACTAATTCAATGATGGTGTTCATACCGGAGACGCCTCAAAATTAAAGCTGATATTTTGATTTTTCTTAAACGCTTAATTCTTTTTTTTCGCCAATATCCCGTATTATTATTGTATTATTGCCGGTAGGAAAAAATCAAGGGGAAAAGCAGGCGAAAAGGGGATTACGCCCATCCTTCGACAAGCTCAGGATGAGCGACAATAGTTCTCTTGAAAGCAAATTCGTATTATTTATCCAGCACCAAACTCCCCCACGTTCCGGGGATAAAAGCATCGGCCTTGGCCGGCAAGGCGCCCAGAACCTTGCCTTTGTCGTTCGCATAAAAGGCCGCCAGGCCGAAGATGCGCCCGCCCGTGGGGATAATGCTCAGATCGTACCAGGGCATGGTAATGCAGATAAAATTGGAATCGGCGTTTTGTTTGATATCGTTGTTCCACTTTTGCTCGCTGTAGGAAACCGTATCTTTTTTATAAGCGCGCACATAATAGCGTCCGGCGAGCGAATCGGTTTTAAGAGAGACGGTGAGGATGCGGTCGGGAAACGATAAAAAGGCATTCTTGCCGTTCTTGCCGTCGAACGCAAATTGGAGTTGATTGTTGGCCGCGGCCTTTTTGCAGACCAAAAACAAATCGTGCTCGTTCCAGAAAGGCATGAACGAACCGCCGGCAGCCTTGACAAAACGGGCAACATCGGTCTTGGCCTGCGCCAGCACCGCATTGGCATCCGCCGTGGCGGCCAGTTTTTTGGCATGCAGCATATTAGCGCTATCGCTCTTGGGCAGGACTAAAAGCCCCACGGGCGCTACCGTGCCCGACTCTTTTAAATCGGCGACGCTCCAGTCGATGGCGATAAATTCCTTGCCGCCGATAATGCTGCCGCCGGTGACGCCGCAATTAAGCAACTGGAAATAATCTTTGACCGCGACGGTTTTGGTCGCGAGGGTCTTTTTTTTGCCGTCATTTACTTTGGTGATGACCAATTTTACCTGTTTTTTCTGCAGGCGCGCGGTATCGAACTGGGCCTTTACTATTAAAGAGTCCTGGCGCAGGGTGAGCCAGGCCGAAGGCGTTTCGAAGGATACGATCTGGGCGGCGCTCAGACCAACGCATAAACAGACGGTTGCGGCAACAACACAGGTACGCACGGCTCTCATAATTTTTGACTCCTTGTCTCGTTAGAAAAATGCTTGATTATCCGGCGCTCTTAAGCGCCTTGATAAAATAATATCAGGAAGCGCCTTTGGATAATTCATTTTTTAAAACCGTGTATTTCATTATATTTAATTTGTAGGGGCAGGTTCTAAACCTGCCCTGCAATGAATCGGGCGGGTTTAGAACCCGCCCCTACCGAAAAAAAAACAAAAACAATCGGAGGTTTGCATGCCCGTTAAAAAAGTCTCCAAAAAAACCGTCGCGCCCAAACGCCCCAAAGGCCATTCCTACGGTTGGTCGCCCGACCTGCCCGATCATCGCGACCTACGTTACGGCGCCGTTTACAAAATCCCGGCGGTATTGCCGCCGAGCGCGGACCTGCGGCCGCTCTGCCCGCCCGTGGAAGACCAGGGACAACTGGGGAGCTGTACCGCGCATGCGCTCACCGGTGCGCTGGAAGTGCTGGAAAAAAAAGACAACCTGACGGTGGCGCAGATGAGCCGGCTCTTTGTGTATTACAACGAGCGCCTCGTGGAACATACCGTAATGCAGGACAGCGGAGCGATGCTGCGTGACGGCATAAAAACATTGGCGGCCTACGGCTGCTGCGGCGAAAATCGCTGGCCCTATATTATCGGCAAATTCGCCCAAAAACCCACCCCCGCCTGCTACAAAGACGGCGCGGCCCACCAGATAACCTCCTACCAGCGCCTTGACACGCTCGACCAGATGCGCGCCTGCCTGGCCGAGGGTTTTCCGTTTGTGTTCGGCTTTACGGTTTACGAAAGTTTTGAATCGCAGGCGACGGCCAAAAGCGGTATCGTGAACATGCCCGGCGCCTCCGAGCGCACGCTCGGCGGCCATGCCGTGCTGGCGGTTGGCTACAACGATGGACAAAAGAGAATAACCGTGCGCAATTCCTGGGGTGCTGACTGGGGCATGCAAGGGTACTTCAGCATGCCCTACGACTATGTTGCGAGCCGCGATCTGTCCGACGATTTCTGGACGATCAGAAGAGGCGAAGAAATGTAAGGAGGTTGGAGCGTTGACCTCACCTCTTTTCCCCAGTCCTTCGACTTCGCTCAGGACTTCCCCTTTTCCCCTCTCCCAATGGGAGAGGGGCCAGGGGTGAGGTCAAAAACATATTTATTTCCCTTCCTTCTTTTTTTCCTCTTCCCCCGGCGGCGGCTCCTTGGCAGGCGCAGTGCGCGGTTTTTGAAGTTCCTGTTCAAGCAGCAGCTTCTTTAATTGCTGGCGTTTTTCCTGGCGCTCATAAAAAGATGCGGGCATTTTTAAACCGAGCAACAAAATTAAAAGCGCAATGCCGATTAAAATCGCCAGAAAAAAAACAACCCAGGGAATCGCGGTAATCATGGAAGGCCCCTTTACAAGTGAGGGTCGGTTTTATTGTTCGGATAATCGCGGTATGGCGGCAGGATTGTGTCTTTGCATTCCACCGTTTCCCAGCCCTGCGCGCCCGGTATGATCATGGTGGCATTGAGCGCCTTGAGCAGGGCAATGGCCTTTTGGTCGGCGGCATTTTTGAGCATGACCCGCAGGATCGAAAATGCCATTTTCCCCAGCTCTTCGGTGGAGCGGTTGCGATGATTGCGGGCGCCGATGTCCACCTGCCCGATGGTTTCAAGGCCAAAGCGCCGCATGAGTTCGAACAGGCAATGGACCTCCACGCCGTAGCCGCTGCAAAACGAAATCGACTCCATGGCGCTGCGGCGGAAAGCGTATTCGCCCGAGAGCGGCTGTTGGACGCAGGCCAGTTCGGGGAAAAAGGCGTTCAGGAACGGGCGCACCAGAATCTCGGTGACCCGCCCGCCGAACTGGTCGTAAACCCGGCCGTTAAGAATGAGCGGCCGCCGGTAAAAGGCCTTTACAAAAAGTAATGATTCGTCCGCGAGCAGCGGATAGACCAGGCCGGTTATAAAATGGGGCGCAAAATTGGTGATATCGGCGTCTAAGCAAACGATAATGTCCCCGTGGCTGACCCAGAGCGACTTCCAGAGCGCGCCGCCTTTGCCGGGCGGAACCGGAGGCGCTCCGGCGATGGCATCGATGGTATATACGGCGGCGCCGTTTTGGGCCGCAATTGCCCGGGTTTGGTCGGGCGAGGAGCAATCGACCACGATAAGCTCGTCGACCAGAGCGTTTTTTTGCATGCAGGCGTCGCGGATTCCGGCAACAATCGCGCCGATGGAAGCGGCCTCGTTGAGTGTTGGGATCACGCACGTCACGCGTTTGCCCGCGGCCGATTTTTGTGCGGCCACCGAAGCGAGCGGCGGAATATTGTTATAATGAAATTGGGGAATCATATCCGGGTTTGGATTGGCTTAATGGTAACAATATATATATTGACTCCGCAGGACCGGATATTTTATATTCGATAAGTTTGCATCGACATTTTTTATCGACTTTCAAGTTGTCCCGGAGAGAAAAACGACCTATGGAAACAAACATCGTCCCGTTAAAAAGCATTAAACGGAAGTGGTATCTTATCGACGCAACCAACCTTATCCTGGGCCGCAGCGTATCCACACTCGCATCGCTGCTTACCGGCAAGGGCAAACCGGAATTTTCCCCGAACCAGGACCATGGCGATTACTGCATTGTCATTAACGCCGAAAAGATCCGAGTAACGGGCAAAAAGGCGGAGATGAAAACCTATTTTCACCACACCAAACATCCCGGCGGCGGGCGCGTGCGGACCTATAAAAAGCAAATGCAGCTCGACTGCACCAAAATTCTGACCCACGCCATCGGCGGCATGCTGCCCAAATCAAAACTCGGCCGGGCCATGGCAAAAAAACTGTTCATTTACAAAGGCGATAAACATCCGCATGCGGCCCAGAAGCCCACGCCCCTGGCGCTCTAACACGGCGCATATTTTAAAAAGAATAATTTACAACAAGGAGTATTTCGTTTGGAAAACACCTTCAGCGCAACCGGCAAACGCAAGAACGCCATCGCCCGCGTTATCATAAAACCGGGCAAAGGCCAGCGTATTATCAACGGCGCAACCGTAAAAGAATATTTAAAGAGCGACACCCTGGTCATGGACATGGAACAGCCGCTGGACCTGCTCAAACTTTCCGAAAGTTACGATGTGGTCGCGCGCGTCCGCGGCGGCGGTCTCTGCGGCCAGGCCGGCGCCCTGCGGCTTGGGATTTCGCGCGCGCTGGCCGCGGTGAGCGAGGATTTCCGCAAGCAGTTACGCAAGAACGGCTTCCTTACGCGTGACAGCCGCGTGGTGGAACGCAAAAAGTATGGTCAGGCCGGAGCGCGTCGCCGCTTCCAGTTTTCGAAACGTTAGAAACTATACCTGCATGTTCTATCGCCTTACGCGTAGACCACGCTCTGTAGAAAAAAGATGGGCGGTCAGGTGTTTTCTCAAGCACCGTAGGGACTGTCTTGAGGGATCCCAGGTGCGGAGGAAATTCCTGACCGACCATCGTGTCGGGTTTTGCAAGTTTTTTTTAACACTCACACACGTGACAGCAAAAGACGGGTGTCCCCGGCACAATTAAAAATGTCGGGGATAATCTTTTGCGTTTTTCCGGGCTATGTTTTGCATAGTTTCGGACCAGGCACGTGGCGGATAAACCCTTTTTAGCAAGGAGAATCTTTTATGTCTGCCGTAACCCTTCAGCAGTTGCTCGAAGCCGGGGCCCACTTCGGTCACCAGACCAAGCGCTGGAACCCCAAAATGAAACGCTTTATCCTGTGCCAGCGTAAGGGCATTTACATTATCGACCTGCACAAGACCGTGGAAGGCATCGATAGTTTTGTCGCGCGCGTAAAGGAAGAAGTCGCCAAGGGCGGTAAAGTGCTTTTCGTGGGTACCAAAAAGCAGATCAAGGACTGCATCGCCGAAGAAGCCGAGCGTTGCCAGATGCCCTACGTTACCGAACGCTGGCTGGGCGGCATGCTCACCAACTTTCAGACCATCCGCCAGAGCATCCGCAAGCTCGAAAAAATCGAGAAAATGGAAAGCGACGGCACCATGGAAGCGCTGCCGAAAAAAGAGATCCTGCTCGTTAAAAAGAAAAAAGAAAAACTGCTGGGGGTTTTGGGCGGCATCCGCAATGTCCGCAAGCTGCCGGCGCTTATCTTTGTTTCCGATGTTGTAAAGGAACATATCGCCGTGAGCGAAGCGCAGACGCTTAATATTCCCATCGGCGCGCTGGTAGACACCAACTGCGATCCCGAAGGCATAGACTACCCAATTCCGGCCAACGACGACGCCATAAAATCGATCCAGCTCATCACCCAAACCATTGCCGACGCCATCTGTTCCGTAGGGCAAAAGGCCCCGATCGATGCCGCCGAAATGGAGGAATTGGTCAAGGACGAAACGACGGTCGCTGCAACCGATGAACCCCTGGTGGAAGGTGAAGAAATAGAAGAGGCGCCGCCCGCGCCCACCACCGAGCCCATTAAAGCCAAGGCGCACCGCGTGGTCCACAAGAAAATAACGCGCGCTCCGGACGAGGAATAAAAGATCATAGTTCTTGGGGTGAGGTCACAAAATAAAAACAAAGAGGAGTTTGTCATGAATATTACTGCGGACCAGGTTAAATTACTCAGGGAAAAAACCGGTCTCGGCATGATGCTATGTAAATCGGCCCTTACGGAAACCAACGGCGACATGGATAAAGCCATCGAAAACCTGCGCAAGCAGGGGCAGGCCACCGCCGCCAAACGCGCCGGCAAGGCCGCCAAAGAGGGCAAGGTCTCGGTCGTGGCCGACGCGGGCTGCGCTATAATGTACGAAGTAAATTCCGAAACCGATTTTGTCGCCCGCAACGATGATTTTATATCTTTTGTCAATGAACTGGGCACAACCCTGCTTGCAAGCAAGCCGGCCACGCTGGCCGATGCGCAAAAACTTCCCTTAGCCGCCTTCGGCGGGCAGAGCGCCGAAAGCAAGCTGTCCGAACTTATCGGCAAAATCGGCGAAAATATCGCCTTCCGCCGGTATATCCGGCTGCCGTTCGACCCGGCCCGGCAGCGTGTTTTTTCCTATATTCACGGCAACGGCAAAATCGGCATTATCGTGCTGCTCACGGTCAGCGACAGCGCCGCGCTTGCCGCCCCGGCATTAGCCGACCTCGGAAAGGATTGCGCCATGCAAATTGCCGCCTCCAATCCCATCGCGGTGGGCCGTGGAAATTTTACGGCCGAATTTCTGGCCAAGGAAAAAGAAATTTATTTCAGCCAGGCGCAGACCTCGGGCAAGCCCGAAAAAGTCTGGGACAAAATTGTTGAGGGCAAGCTCGACAAGTTTTTTAAGGAAAGCGCCCTTTTGGAACAGCCCTTTATCCGGACTCCGGAAATAACGGTCGGCGACCGCATTAAAGAGGCCGAAAAACTTATCGGCGCGACCGTGACGATAGAATCCTTCGCCCGGTTTGAGCTGGGTGCGGAACTGGAATAAAGAGCGCCCGATTTTATTTTTTTTTTAAAGAGACGACCTGCTTTATGCAGGTAATCTCTTTTTTTATTT
>JAQUMP010000083.1 GCA_028718065.1 Chitinivibrionales bacterium
AAGCGGCCGGCGGTCGCGCAACATCAAAAAATATATTGAATAGCCGAACAGGGTGATAACCGCGCAGCATTGGAGCGAAAAAGCCGTGGGCGCAATTGTTCTGGATGTTATGAAAAACCAAGTGGATACCAGGAGATAGAGGCCGCCCAAAACCAGCCGGGCCGTCGAAACCCACGTTTCGGATTGCAGTTCGGCAAGCTGCACCGCTTGTGTTTTACCGGTATAGGTGCGCTGGGTTTCGAAGGTCATGCAAGGATTTTTTTAATAGTTACGGGATTTTTAAAAATTGACATTTGTATTATAATCGGCAAATTTAATATAACATTTGCTCCGGTCCTGATAAAAGCCCAAATTTGGCCATTTTTTATTTCGCCGCCAAATCTTGACGTTTTTTTAGCTCGCCCGGAGCAAAGATTCGGACCACGCCATATTCTCCATCACAGCCCGGCTTGGCAAAAATGGTTCCCGCGCGCATGCGCATAATGGCCTCGGCCAGGAGTTCTCCGCCTTGCTTTTGGATATGCGCGCGGGAAGCTTCCAGCAATATAAAAAGCTCGCTTCCCAGGGCCGACAGGCTCGAAAAATACAAGCGTTGCACCGCTTTACTAACGGGACCGACGCCGATCAATTCGCCCAGGATTTCGGGCAGGGCCAATACCGGAAAATAGGGGGGCGCATCGGCGGGTTTGCGGCCGCAGGGGCGGTCGGCCAGTTGGGCGACCCGGTAGGCTACGCCTAAAGTCAAGGGTGTGCCGCAGCGCGGACACACGCCGCCGGCGGCGATGCTCTGTTGGGGCGAAAAACAGATTTTGCATTTGCGATGGCCGTCGTAATGGTATTTGCCCTCGGCGGGGAAAAATTCAATGGTCCCGCCAAAGCCGCCCTTGTTCTTATGTTGTAAAGCATTTCGAATGGCCGGGTAGGTAAGGTCGCCGCTAAAAATCGTGGCTTCGCGGCCGAGGCGCGCGGGCGAATGCGCGTCGGAATTGCTCACGAGCGTAAAGCGGTCGAGGGCCGAAACGGTCCAGTTCATAGGCGGATCGGAGGAGAGGCCGGTTTCCAGCGCGAAAATATGATCGCTCAGGTCGCGGTAACAATCTTCGATGGCGTCAAAACCGCTTTTGGAACCAAGTACCGAAAACCAGGGCGTCCAGATGTGCGCGGGAATGAGCAGGGCCTCCGGCGCGCATTCAAGCAAAATTTCCAGCAGGTCGCGCGAGTCAAGCCCCAGGATCGGCCGGCCGTCGGCATTAATGTTGCCGATGCGCCCGAGCTTCCGCGAAAAGGCCGTGGCCGCCGCCAATGAGGGCAGCACGACGAGGTGGTGGACTTTGCGCGTTTTGCCGTTGTATTTGTAAATCGTGCTGATTTCGCCGGTCAGAATAAACCGTATTGCTCCGGTCGAAAATCCGCTTATGGGCATGCGCCGCTGCGCTTCCGTATTGTTTTTGAGCCGGTAGAGCCCGTTCCCTTCGGCGCGCAATTTTTCGGCGATTATTTTGAGCCAGCCCGGATGTACGCAATCGCCCGTGCCGCTCAGCGTTACGCCCTTGAGCGCGCCCCAAACTGAAAGCGATTCAAAACCAAGGGCCGGTGAGGTGGCGCGGGAAAAAGGAGAATGGATATGCAGGTCGGCGATGAATTTCATGCCCCCTTAAAATAAATCCAACTGCCGCGCGCGCGTGAAAATATCGTGGGCAGCATCGTTTACGCCTTCGATTTTGCCCTTACCCGCGTGGATACTATTTTCAAGCTACCTATGCCAACGCTTACCGGATCGCTTGAACGCATTACGTTTCATAACGAAGAGAACGGCTTTACCGTTGCGCGTATGCTCGACTCCAATAATGTCCCCGTTACCATTGTCGGCACCATCGCCGCGCTGAACCCCGGAGAATTTATTCAATGCGAGGGCGATTGGGTAAAGGACCCAAAATTCGGCGAGCAATTCAAGGTATCTTCTTATCGGTTAACCGTCCCCGTTACCGTTGCCGCAATAACCAAGTACCTGAGTTCGGGGCTTATTAAAGGGATCGGGGATGTTATGGCGCAACGCATCGTGGCCCGCTTCGGCGCCGATGCGCTTGCCGTCATCGATACCAAGCCGGAGCGGCTCAAGGAAGTTGAAGGCATCGGCCGCAAACGCATCGGCATGGTCAAGGACGCCTGGAAGGAGCAGCGCGCCATTAAAGACCTCATGATTTTTCTGCAAGGCCTGGGAATAAGCTCCTCCTTTGCGGCGAAAATTTACAAACGCTATGGCGGCGAGGCCATGGCCGCGGTGCAAAGCGACCCCTACCGGCTGGCCGACGATATCGACGGCATCGGCTTTCTCTCCGCCGATAAAATCGCCGCCAGGCTCGGCATAGCGCCCTCGTCCGAAAAACGCGCCCGGGCGGCCGTGCTGCATACCTTGTCCGAATGTGTAAACGACGGTCATGTTTATTTTCCCTGGGAAGCGCTGGTGGAACGCACCGCGACGCTGCTTACGATCGAAACGGCGGTGATCGTGTTTGTCCTGGACGAACTGGCGGCCGAGGGCCGCGTAATTTCCGATACGGTCGACGGGTTGCGCGTGGCGTACCCGGCGCCGCTTTTTCAGGCCGAGTCGCAGTGCGCCAAAAGTCTGGCGCGGATTGCCTGTACGCCGGGTATTATGCCCCATGTCGACGAAATAAAAGCTTGTCTCTGGGCCGAGGCACAGCTCCGAATCAGCCTGGCCGATGCGCAACAAAAAGCGGTGCAGGGCTCGTTAAAAAACAAACTCTTAGTCATTACCGGTGGCCCCGGCACCGGCAAAACAACCATTATCCGGGCGATCCTGGCCATTTACAAAAGAATAGGATTTACCACGCTGCTGGCTGCACCCACCGGCCGCGCCGCCAAGCGCATGCAGGAAACCACCGGCCATCCGGCGCAGACCATTCATCGCCTGCTCGAATACAATTTTAAAAAGGGCGGCTTTGTCCGCAACCGGAACAACCCGCTCGAAGCAAACGCGGTGATCATCGACGAATCTTCCATGCTCGATACCAGCCTGGCCTCGTTTCTTTTGCGCGCGATTCCACCCCCGGCCCACCTCATTTTGGTCGGCGATATCAACCAGTTGCCTTCGGTCGGCCCCGGCACGGTGCTCAAAGACATAATCCAGGCCGCAACGCCGAGCGTAATCACGCTCACCGAAATTTTCAGGCAGGCGCACGCCAGCGCGATCGTGCTGAACGCGCACCGTATAAACCAGGGAGAATTTCCGGTGCTGGCGGCCGACGGCGCGCCGTCGGATTTCTTTTTTGTTAACGAAGAGCAGCCCGAGGCGATCGTGGAAAAAATCGTCAAGCTTTGCAGGGAGCGCATTCCGCAGAAATACGGACTTAACCCGCTCAAAGAGGTCCAGGTGCTTACGCCCATGCACCGCGGGGTTATCGGCGTAAAAAACTTAAACGAAGTTCTGCAGAAGAACCTTAACAATTGCGAAAGCGGGCTCGCCTTCGGCGGCGTGGAATTTAAGTTCGGCGACAAAGTCATGCAGATCGCCAACAATTACGACAAGGATATCTTTAACGGCGATATCGGTTATGTTGCAAGTGTAAACCAGGAGGAACGCGCCTTAACGGTCGATTTTGACGGCCGCATCGTTGCCTACCAAAATACCGAGCTTTATGAACTCATGCTGGCGTACGCCATTTCGGTGCATAAATCGCAGGGCAGCGAATATCCGGCCGTGGTGATCCCCATTGCCACGCAGCATTACCTTTTGCTGCAGAGGAACCTCATTTATACGGCCATTACCCGGGCGAAAAAATTGGTGGTGATGGTGGGAACAACCAAGGCCCTGGGGATTGCAATTAGAAACAATGAGGTGGAGCACCGCTACACGAATTTACGGCAGCGCATTATCGATTGTATGCGGGGATAAGGGCCGGTTTAAAGCTTAAATTGGGCCGTTATTTTCGTCCGCATCCATTCCGCTGGATACGAGGAAACAAACGATTCCTTGACAAAAGGTTCAACATCGAATTTTTCCCCCGGAGCCAGCGCTATTTTGGTACAATCGCCGCCGCTGCCTGTTTCGCATAAGCTCCGGATGATTTTCTTTTTAAGGCCGGCCGGTGTAATTTCGTAGTTCCGCCGGCCGTCAGCCGTTTTTTTAAGCGTATACTTAATGCCCCGCGCGGTGCAGTAGGCGGCCGGGTTAAAAGTAAACGGCGATTCAAGGAGGATTTCCCGGACCTCGGGCGGTTGTTCGAGAATGCCCTTGAAAATTCCCCAATCGTGGAAAATATTATTGACATTTGCAATAAACCGCGGGTCCTTTAAAAGCTCCGAAAGCGTTGTGGCGGCCTCGGCGCGCCACAGGAGCGCAATTCCCTCGTCGCCCTGCATCCAAACCGTTCCCCGATGAAGCTCCCAAAAGCTTTCGTTATACCCCATGTAAAGATCGGTCAAATCATTTTCCGTATGCATGAGCGCGCTTGCAAGGGCGGCCCCGATATAAGCCCGCGAAACGCCGCGCGCTTTTTCCGAAAGCGCAACCCAAAAGTTTATGGGGGCCTGATTTTCTTTACTGAACAGGAGTCGCTTTTTTAAAGCATCCAGGCTTACGTGAAATTGTTTTTTTTGTGCCGTGAGATTTTCGCGCGTTTTGGCATCGGGGCAGGCGCCGCAGGCAAGACAATTCCCCGCCTTACCGATGCGTCCCCGGCAAAAATCGATTTCTTTAAACAGACGATTATGATCGTACGCTTTTTGCAGGAACTGCGGCTCGATACCGCACGACAAAAATCCGCCGGTTGTTGGCGCCAACTCAACGCCGATGCCCAATGTTTTTAGCCGGGACATCAACTCATTTGTAAATTTTCCGGCGATCGTACGATAATAAACAAAACCCGTTTCGCGGAGTGCGGCGACTATGGCAGCCCTCAGATCGTCGCGGTCGGCCCGGAGAAGGAGCTGCGAAACAAAGGCCTCGGCGCCGCCGGCGGCCGCCCGGAATTCAAAGCCGTGACCGGTGATGGTTTGCTGCAATTTTCGCAGTATGGTTTCATAGGTTGCTGGGCTTACGCCGGGGGCATGCTCCAAAGGCGTATTGGGAAAACGGACCAGCGGTGTAACGGAAAAAATAAGGCGGGGGGCATGTTCGCCTTGAAGGTTATTGCCGCCGATAAAATCAAGAAGCTCGTTAAATTCCCGGTAATCGGCCTCCTCCTCCAGCCCGGTGGCAATTAAAAAGACTTTGAGTTGCCGCAGGGGACCGGCTAAAAGTCGGCCAAAACTTTCGTGCAAATCATTTTCGGTAAGGTTTTTATTAAGATACCGGCGCAGGCGCGCGGAAATGCCCTCAAGCCCGCAGGTAAGCGAGGTTTTTTCGAAGATGTGCAGCAGGCGCAGCCATTGATTGTCGTGCGCGATGTGGTCGAAGCGCTGGCTCTTAAGCCCGATATGGTTTACAATATCGGATACTTGCTCCAGGAGCGGAATAATTTGTTCGTGCATATTAAAATTAAAGCTGAAAAGATCGATGTCCGCCGCGCCGGTAAAACGTTTGATTTTACCTACCTGCTCGATGACGGCCCCGGCTGATATTTCGCGGTAGGGTTTGTTCTGAAAACTCTCCGCGCAAAAGCTGCAAAAACAGGGGCAGCCTTCGCTGATCGGTATGGTGGCCCGGCCGGCCTGGTCGCCGATATACATAACCGGAATATTGGTGGGAGCGGTCTGGGTCGTTAAATCGTGCGCGCGGGCTTTGGTGACGGGCCTGATATGGTCCGGTTGGAAAAAACCCTCAACCGAATCCAGCCGGGCGAGCAATTCGCTCTTGTCAATATTTTGATTTTTAGCGTCCCGGCAATACTCCAGCAACCGTCGCAGAGTCGGGTGGCTGTCGCCCGCAAAAATACCATCGACGAGCGGATCGTTTGTATTGAGCCACGCGGTATTAGCGGCATTGGCCCCGCCAAGAATTATAAGCGGCACGGTACGGTCGGCCAGACGCTCTTTTTTAGAGAGCGGGATTCCGCTCTTGGACAGCATAGTCGGCAGGTTAAGCAGCTCCTGTACGATTGCGTTGGAAAATCCGATGCAGTCAAAATCGCGCGGGCCGCGCTTGGTCTGCGTTCCCAGGATCCAGGGAATAAAATCGCGATCAAAAAGCGGTGCATCGTTTAATGGCGGCAGATAGGCCAGGTCGCAAAAAACATCCGGCAGGTTCGATGCAATTTGGTAAAGCAGTTTGTGCGTCAGCGATTCGGCGCAGTCGAAGGGGCTTGACATACGCGCAAAGCAAATGCGAAAGGCGCGGCGCTCGTATTCGGCCGGGCCAAGCGTATTGAGCTCGCCCCCGCGCAGCCACAATCCCTGGCCGGTAAGATGAGGATAGTTTTGTTCGTACCAGGCGTTAAAATCGAGCATACATTTAAAAATATACTTGTTCCGCCAAAATCAATTTTTAAAACAATGCGCTGATTCTATATTTATATATATAGTTCAGGTTTTGGAAATGAAGGGAAAATGCTCCTATGATTTCGAAGTCGGATAAGGATACGATCATTTCATTGTCAAAAAAGTATGGCTTGTCTAAAGTACTGCTTTTCGGTTCCAATGCCTCGACCGAAAAAGAAGGCCGGGACATCGATATTGCCGTCGAAGGAATCACGCCTTCGAAATTCTTCGCTTTTTATGGGGATTTGATGCTTCAACTCTCAAAGCCGGTCGACGTGATCGACTTGTCGGTATCTTCCCGTTTTCAAAAAATGGTCGCTGCGGAAGGGATTCCGATCTATGGCTGATTTACAGGAAAAAATTGCCGCGGAGCTTGAGAATGCCGAGAAAATTATCGTTGAATTGCAAAGAGCGGGGGAGTTAATAAATTTTTCCCCGGTTGAACTTGCAGGAGTAGGCGCTTTTCTGCATAATTTTTATAACAGCATCGAAAACATTGTTAAGCAGGTTTTATTAGCCGAAGCAATAGAAATTCCTTCCGGTTCTTTCTGGCATCGGGATTTGCTTGAGGCGGCTTGTTCTGCTCACGTGATATCGTCTCCTTTAAAAAACAAATTGGCCCCGTATCTTGCCTTTCGGCATTTCTTCGTCCACGGATATTCCCTCGATTTGCAAGTCGACCGGATTGTCCCTTTGGTTCAATCTCTCGGAATGGTATATGCAGAGTTCAAAGAAAATCTACAACACGGCAAATTTATCCCGTAAAATAAAGAATGAGTGCTTTCGAGGTTATTTCCGCAATCTCCAACCTTGAAACTATTATGAAAAATCATTATCTTGTTTGCGTAAAAAATATCGGATACGATGCATCGTTAGAATTGAGCAAGCTCTATAAAACTATCCCCGATCCTGAGGTTGAAGGCCATGCCCAAGTTCGGATTATTGATGAATCAGGAGAAGATTATGTATACCCGAAAGATTTTTTTATGGAGTTGGAGCTTCCCGCCGAAGTTGAGCAGGCTCTCTCACGCGCAGCATAAGCCCATTTTGGCGATTTTTGCATTTTAATTTTGAACTGATGCGCAAGCCGCCCGTGGTCACCAAAACTCCATTCGCCCTGCTACTAATGATTTACAAACTGCAAATCCTAACATGCGAGGGCATGCGCCACGCTGGGCAAAAACAAGCATCCGGAATAACGGCGCCGGCTGGTCAAGAATGGAAGCAGTGTCCGTTGCCGCTTGCGCACAGATTACAGCAAGGCTTATGGATTGTAAAAGTCTTTTAACCAACATAATCCATAATACATGCCAACCCCCGCAAAAATCAAGAAAAACCCTGATTTAGACATTTCTCGGTTCATTGATTATATTTCTGTAAGACAATACCGAAAGGAGCCAACAATGATCTTTTCAACCGAAGCAGATTATCGTGACGGATCGGTTATTCTCAAGGAAAAACCGGATGGTGTCAAGCGTGCACGTCTCATCGTGACGTTTCTGTCAGGCAAGAGCGGGGCAGTCACTTTGCGCCGAAACCGGAAAACCGATATGGACGCGTTTTTAGGAAAATGTCATTTGAATCTTGGAAAATACAGATTCAATCGTGAGGAATTATATGACCGGTAAGCGAGTATTTTTCGACACCAATATCCTGATATATGCTACGAACGACGGTGATGTCACCAAGAAGAAACGGGCCGAAACGGTATTGCGCGCTCATGCCGAAAACGGCATGGTCAGTATCCAGGTTTTGAATGAATTTCTTAATGTTCTTCTCAAAAAACAGAAACTCTCCCGTTCTGAGGCTCTTGCGCATTGCGAGCGCATGCGTAGGGCTTTTGATATCTGCGCCCTTGATGCCGCCGTTCATGAGAAAGGAATTGCTCTTCTGGCAAGGCACCGTATGGGGGTATGGGATTCGATGATTCTTGCTGCTGCCGTTGTAAACGATTGCGATGTGCTGTTTTCTGAGGATTTTACTGCCGGGCAGCGGTTTGAAGGATGTCGTATCGTTAACCCATTTGCCGATTCCGACTTCGCGTAAACGGATTCATAATTATCACTGCTCCAATGGACATCATCAACCAAAATAAAATGGCGTCGGGCCCTGTTGTGGAAAAAGAAGAAGCTCTCTCCCGGCGTTGCGCGGAGTGCCGTCAGCCCGCGGATAATTGTTTTTGCGGAAAAATCAAAACCTTTTTCCCTTCCCGTAAAGTGGTAATCCTCCAGCACCCGCGCGAAGGCGGCAAGCCGCTCAATTCCGCGCTGCTCACGCACAAGGTCCTGGGCAATAGTCTCTTAAAGGTCGGCCTCTCCTGGCGCAATCTAGCACACCTATTGCACGAAAAAGAGGTAGACCAAAGCAGGTGGGGGGTTTTGTTTTTTAAAAAGGACGATATTTCCGAAAAACCGCTGGAGATTTTTGACCGGCACAAAAAACCGGTGGAAGACAAAACGGTAATTACCGGGATTATCATCCTGGACGGTACCTGGAAGCAGGCCAAAACGCTGTGGTGGCGCAATCCCTGGCTGCTTAAATTGCACCGGATCCAATGCAACCCGCGCGCGCCATCCCTGCGCAAGCAGGTTATAAAAGGGTATCTTTCCACAGCCGAAGCAGTTGGCTTTGCATTGATTCATCTTGGCGAAGAAGGGGCGATTGGCGAGGGACTTTTGGACCAGTACCGGCGGTTTATCCGCCTACGCTGAGGACCTCGGGCGTAAGCCCGGGGCTGAAAGCGTTGGACGGACCCGCCGTAGCTGTCGCGAAGGCGGGTCGTGAAATACTTCGGCGGATTCCGCCGAAAAGCATCAGGTTCCACGGCAGTAATGTCGTGGGGCTCCATTGTGGGCACATCCGGCAAATAAAAAAAGCTCTGTCTTGACTAACACGGAACTATTTTTTGAAGCCCACTTTTTCTTATGATGGTTGTTCGCTTGAGTGGCGCGTTAGTCCGCGTGAGCGGCGTATACTTGCCAGCCAAAACAGAATTCCCACGGTAGTGGTGTTCGGTTCAAAAAATAAGGGAACCGCCGCAAGACAGAGCTGATCGTATGCTAACTAATCTATACAAAATTTTAAGTCCTGTCAACCCCCGACCCCAAATTATTTTATTTTTATTATGTCCGGCTTTATTGTAGAAGGAAAACACAAGCTCTCCGGCACGGTGGCCGTTTCGGGCAACAAAAATGAGGCCTTGCCGCTCATCGCGGCCGCCCTGCTGTGCGACAAGCCCATTACATTTTCCAATGTTCCCGAGATCGGCGACGTAAAAAGCATGCTGGCGATTGCCGCGCACCTGGGCGCGCGGGTGAGTGCTTTACAAAATGGTAACGTAACCATCGAGACCCCGGCCATCGCCACAACCACCCTGCCGGGCAAACTCTCCGCGGCGCTCCGCGGGTCGATCATGTTCGCCTCGGCGCTCCTCGTCCGCTGCGGCGAAGCGTCCATATCCCAACCGGGCGGCGACGTCATTGGACAGCG
>JAQUMP010000084.1 GCA_028718065.1 Chitinivibrionales bacterium
CTCTGGCAGAACAATGTGAATGTTTCCATTCAAAACAACATTTTCTATGCACCGCTCAATTATGCCATCAACCGGTCCGCAAGCGTCTTGAACGGCTGTTTTATCGACCACAACATTGTCTTTGGGGCAAACGGCATGGTGGCTGATACTACCGGTTGCACCATAAGCAACAATATGCTCGGGACCGACCCGCTTTTTGTAAATAGCGCCTCGGCGCCGTTTGATTTCCATGTGCAGGCCTCCAGTCCTGCCATCGATGCCGGGGTGACCATACCGGGCTTGACCAATGATTATGACGGAAATCCGCGTCCCCAGGGCAAAGGGTATGATATCGGGGCGTACGAGGCCACGCCATAACGTCGCATTTTTCCTGAAATGATGCGCTCTAATAGAAATTTTTTATTAATCTCAAAGGAGCATTGTCATGAGTGCCGGACAAAAAAGAGCATGTGCATTCGTCGGTAAATTTCCCCGTTTTGTCTTATTTGTCGCCATTCTTGGGGTGGCGGCCCATGCGGCAACGTACTATGTGTCAACCACGGGATCGAATTCAAACGCCGGATCGCAGGTGGCGCCGTTTCGCACGATCTCCTACGCCTATTCACAGGTTGTAGCTGGCGATACGATTTTGGTTCAACCGGGGACCTACACCGATTCGCATAACTCGCCAGGTTACGGTATTCTTTTAAATAAAGCGGGCACCGCGGCAAAACCAATCATTATTAAATCCGTCGTACCACGCGGAGCGATTATTGACGAACAGCAAGACCCTATTCGGAAGCGCGCAATTTATGTAGAAGACGCATCCTACAACATAGTCGATGGATTTCGCATTACCAATTCATGGCGCTTTGGCATAGTAGTTTATGGAAACAATAATACGTTTCAAAACAACGAAATTGATCATTGTGGTCTCGATACCATCCCGGCAGAGAATGAGCATGGTGCAATCTATATAGCCCCGTCATCTGCTAATTGTAAAATACTTTCCAATTATATTCACGATATCGGCCCTTGGCCGGAGCACGCCAGCAGCACTATGAATATAACAGCCGATGGGTTTTTGGTAGCCAACAATATTATTTCCGCTCGTCAGCCAAGTATGTACGGCATACAGATCGCGCCGGAAGCGGGGATGATTGTTACGAACGGGAAAATCTACAATAACACCTTCATTAACAACCCGGCCGCCGCAATTGTGCTCTACACCTATGGCGGCACTTTTTCCGGCCTGGAAATAGCAAACAACATTATGGCGAACAATGGCGGGTCTATTAATCTTTGCGAAGCAACCGGCAGTGGCGTCGTTGCCAACTCAAATATAGATTACAACAATTTTCGTCCATCATGGGTTGACGTTTGTGTACCGCCCCCCGCCACCGTTGCACACACGGACATAAACTGGATCATGTCCAATCCGCTCTTTGTCAGCGCGACGGATTATCATTTGCAAAGCGGCAGCCGGGCGATCGGCGCCGGACTGACGTTATCATCCGTCACTATGGATTTTGACGGCAACGCGCGGTCCGCCGGAACAGCTTACGATATCGGGGCCTATCAGATGCCCAAGGCGACGGCGGTTTTGTCTTCCGTTTCCGGGATTAAATCTTTCAGTTGCATCACTACGACAAGTTCGATCAAGTATACCCTTCCGAAACCTTGTTTCGTGAGTATCAAATATTATGATTTGCAGGGCAGGATAGAGTGTTCTTTTGTAAATAATTATCAGCAAGCGGGGAATTACAGCCTCAAATTGCCGGGGGCGTCTTTGGGACGAAATGTTTATATCCTGAAATTTCAGGCCGGGGATTTTGTCAAGAAAGAACGGCTGGCAGTCAGCAAATAAATCTGAGCGTAAGAAAGGAGCCCCGGCATGTTTCCTCGACAAAAAGGAATTTGTTTGATTGCAAAACTTGTTTTGCCGGTGGCCGTTTTCATGATGGCGGCACAGGCAACAACCTATTATGTGGCCACAACGGGCAGCGATTCCTTTTCCGGTTCATTAAACAGTCCGTTTCGCACAATAACCTATGCCTATTCTAAAGTCACGGCCGGAGATTCTATTCTGGTGCAACCGGGGAGCTATACGGATTATTCACTCGGATGGGGAATATACCTTAACAAAAACGGGACGGCGGGCCATCCAATTACACTCAAATCGATTGTGCGCGGAGGCGCGATTATCGACGGTAGCGGGCAATTGAACCGTCCCGCGGGCATCTACTTGTACGGCACGAGTTATAATATCGTTGACGGTTTCATAATCCGCAATTGTGCCAATTACGGTATAGGTGTTTTTAACGACGGCGCCATTGCCGTTGCTTATAATAGGTTTGTCCGCAACGAAATTTATAATGCCACGGGCTCTGGCGTTTACGAATCGGAGCCATCAAATAATAATTACTTCGGGCAGAATTATGTGCACGATAACGGCAGCAATGCAGGATATGACCACGGTTTTTATGTGGAGGGCAGCAACGACACGATCGTGAACAACATCATAACCCATAATCTCTTCGGAGCGGGCATTCAACTTGCGGCATACGCCAATATCAGCAACTATACCATTTGTCAAAATACGATAGCCAATAATGCAACCAATGGAATCGTCGTATGGTCGGATTCGGCGGTTTTTTCGTTTTCTAATATTATTATCGCAAACAATATCGTGTATGGCAATAAGCGCGGCATCGCAGGATGCTCGCCGGTCGGCGCAATAACCCTGAACAACAACATAAGCTATAATAACAGCTCGACGAATTACACAACGGATTACTGCGGCGGCGGGACGGCTGTTTGGACGAACTACAATCTTATTCAAGCCGATCCTAAATTCGTAAACGCGGCCTCAGATTTTCATTTGCAAAGCGGCAGTCCGGCGATTGGCGCCGGAATAATATTACCGTCTGTAACTCAGGATTTTCACGAAAATCCTCGATCTCCTGAAGCAGGTTACGACATCGGCGCGTATGAATATGCCGTTACCGGCGCGCTTCCGGGTATTAACCTTCCCGTTAAGACGACCACGGGCTCTACCCTGACGGTCTTTGATATTTCAGGAAGGATACGGTATTGCAGCGGTAGAGAGGGCAGCGCGGCCCTGCGGGGAATATCGTTAAAAGACGGCGTTTACTTTGTGCAGTGCCGTTCCGGCTATTCGGCCCAGACGCAAAAATATATTGTTAAGTAACAAATATTGCAAGGAGGCTTTCTATGCGAGCATGTTTTATGTCGGGCCTTTGTATGGTCTTTCTGAGCGGCGCAGGCTTGCAAGCGATAGGCGCCGGTTATTATGTGTCAACCACGGGATCCAATTCAAACGCCGGAACACCGGCGGCGCCGTTTCTTACGATTGCCTACGCCTATTCCAAGGCCCTTGCCGGAGACACTATTCTGGTGCAACCGGGGAACTATACGGAGTATGCCGCAGGGTGGGGTTTACATTTGAATAAGAGTGGGACCGCAAGTGCGCCTATTACCCTTAAATCGGTCCAGCGCGGCGGAGCGATTATTGATGCATCGGGCGCAACGTACGCTCAACGTGGCTACGGCGTCTATTTAGACGGCTCACATAATGTAATGGACGGATTCAAGATAAACACTTCGCCGGGCGCGGGGTTGCGGGTCGATGGCACCGGCAATAAAATTACGAATAACGAAATCTGTAAGGGCGGTTTGGATACCGGCAACGGGCAAAACGGCAGCGGCATTTTTGAGGGTACGAGCGGTTTACAGAATACGTACGCGCAAAATTACATTCATGATAACGGCCGCAATAATTACGACCACGGCTTATACCTGTGCGGCGACAACACGACCATGCTGAATAATATCGTCGTCCGGAACACAGGCGCGGGCATACAGGTCGCCGGGTATAAAGGCGTAGAAAATATACACATTTACAACAACACCGTCGCCTATAACGGGAGCAGAGGGATTGTGCTGTGGGCCGCGCAGGAGGATGGCGGGACGACCATCGATAGCGCCCAGATCTATAACAATATATTTGCTTTTAACGGCACGGACGGGATCGACGGATGCGGGCCGGCCGGAACGAGCAATGTTGTTTCGAACAACATCGTGTACGGCAATTCCAACGGCAAAGTTAACTGGCTGGCGTGCGGCGCGCTCGGCAGCGGCGGATTTTCGGTTACCCTAACGGACACGATCACGCATAATCCGCTCTTTGTCAGCGCGACGGATTATCATTTGCAAAGCGGTAGTCCGGGAATCGGCGCCGGACTGACTTTATTATCAGTCACTATGGATTTTGACGGCAACGCGCGGTCTGCCGTAACAGGTTACGACATCGGGGCCTATCAGATGCCCAAGGCGACAGCGGCTTTGCCTCCGATTTCCGGGATTAAATCCTTTCGTTGCAATACCACGGCAAACGTTATTAATTATGTCCTTCCAAAGCCCTGTTTTGTGAGCATAAAATATTATGACTTACTGGGAAGAACGGTGTGTTCTTTTGTAAACAATTTTCAAGCGGCGGGAAATTACAGTATCAAATTGCCGGGGGCGTCTCTGGCTCGAAACGTTTATGTCCGGGAATTCAGAGCAGGGGATTTTGTTGTGAAAGAGCTTTGTCCTAACTCCCGCTCGCCGTCAGCAAATAGCGCTCGATAAATTCGTCGATCTCGCCATCTAAAACCGCCTGGGTATTGCTGGTCTCCACCTCCGTGCGGTGGTCTTTGACTAAATTATACGGATGCAGCACATACGAGCGGATCTGGCTGCCCCATTCGATTTTTTTCTTTTCGATGGCCTTGTCCTGGCGCTTTTTTTCCTCGGCCTCTTTATAGAATTGTTTAACGCGCGATTTTAAAACGCGCATGGCCACCGCCCGGTTTTTCATTTGCGAGCGTTCGTTCTGGCAGGCCACCACGATGTTGGTGGGAATATGCGTAATGCGCACGGCGGAATCGGTCTTGTTGATGTGCTGCCCGCCCGCGCCGCTGCTGCGATAGGTATCCACCCGCAGTTCCTCTTCCGGCAACTCGTAATCGTCGGTCTCTTCGATAATCGGGGTAGCGTAGACGGATGCGAACGAAGTATGGCGCCGCGCATTGGCGTCGAACGGCGAGATGCGCACCAGGCGATGCACGCCGACTTCGGCTTTAAGGTGGCCGTAGGCGTATTCGGCGTTCACCTGAATTTCCACGGAACGCAATCCGGCTTCTTCACCAGCTTCCATGTCCAGCACCGTATACTGGTAGCCATGACGTTCCATCCAGCGGCAATACATGCGGAAAAGCATCGAGCACCAGTCGCAGCTTTCGGTCCCGCCGGCGCCGCTGTGGATCGAAAGCAGGGCCGGGCTGGCATCGTCTTCGCCCGAAAGTTTGCGCACGAACTCCAGTTCCTGAACGTGCTTGGAAAGCGCCGGCAGCATGGCGGCGACTTCGGTCTGCATGCGCTCGTCGTTTTCGTCTTGCGCAAACGCGGCCAGTTCGGCACTTTCGGCGCCCTCACGGTTGAGCGCCTCCCATTGGTCAATTACTTTTTTAAGGCTTTTAATCTGCTTTAAGATGCCCTGGGCGGCGCGTTGGTCGTTCCAGAAGGCGCTCTGCGCGGTTTGTTCCTCAAGACCGGCTACGGTCTGCTTTTTAGCGTCGACGTCAAAGATACCTCCGCAGGTTCTCTATGCGTGTTTGTAAATCTTTTAAAACGTTCTGGTCGATTATCTGAGGCATGGGGATATTTCTCCTGTTGTTGTTCCCGACAAAAATACATGATGCCCCGGAACTTTACATGACGCCGTGCAATTTTTTCTTGCCAAAACTCCCCTAATTACGGTAGGATAGGGGAGTAACGCTTATGCAAAACTTCATGACCCCTAAATATCAGAAAGCTTTTCTGGCCCTTAATTTCGGCCTCGGCTGCCTGTATGTTTTGGATAGGCTGCTGCATATTTCGCTGCCGTCAAGTCTTACCATATTTTTCATGATTATTTCTTGTGCAAGTCTCATGTTCTGGCTTGCGCTTGCCTATAACCGCCGGGCGCTTGGCGTAATTCTGGCCCGCTCCTGGCCTCTGTGGTTCGGCCTGCTCTGGCTGCGGGAGTGGGCGCCCGCCAAAACCTACGCCACCGACCTTATTGCAACCGCGCTCGTTTGTTCACTTTCGCTTGACATAGGGCGACGCCTGGCTGGCAGGCGCCTCGGTATTCCGCTTGATAATCCCTGGTTGCCGCCGGTTTTGGCGGTGATTTATGCGTTTGTATTCTGGCTGCTGCCGTCGCTTAAGTATTGGAATTTTTACAGTTATTGGAACGACTTGGGGTATATGCTGCACCCGTTGTGGAACACCGCCCACGGCCGTCTTTTTGAATTCATGCGCCTGCCCGGCATAATCGCATCGAGCCTGGGCGACCATTTTACCCTTATTTATCTGGGCATTGCCCCGCTGTACCGCCTGCTGCCATCGGCCATTGCCCTGTTTGCGCTGCAATCCATTTTCGTTGCCGCTGCGGGGCTTATACTTTACAAATGGGTAAATGACGCCCTCGGGAACAGAAAGCTTGCCCTTTTGTTCCAGGCGGCGCTCTATTTGTGGTTTCCCCTGCAAGACGCCTGCGTGAGCGATTTTCACACTGATGTTCTGGGCGTCCCGTTTGTTTTTCTTTCCCTGTGGGCCTACCACCGGAGAAAACCGGTGCTGTTCTGGTTGGGGCTTGCGGTCGCCTTGTCCTGCAAAGAGCATCTGGGTTTTGCCCTGGCCCCGCTGCCGTTGCTCCTGGCCCTGCAAAAACAGTGGCGCGTAAGCCTCATAATCGGTGCGGCCCTCATGATCGCTTACAGCTTTGCCGCACATACGGTTTTTATTCCCTTTTTTAATTTCGGCAAAGAGTCGGCGGCGACCATCGAACTATATCCCGGCGGTGAACACGGCATGGCAGGCATGCTCGCCTACGCCATTAAAAATCCGCTTGCAACGTTCCGGACACTTTTTTCGGCGAACAATATAGAGCAGCTCTGCTGGATTTTCGTCCCGCTTGTTCTCGTCCCGCTTTTGGCATGGCCTCAGGTGCTGTGCATGGCTCCGCTCCTGTTAAAAGAGATGTACGGCGTTTTTTATATGCACAATCATCATCAGGCGATCATGGCGCCGCTTCTGTTCTGGTGCCTGCTTACGTTTGTCAAGAAATGCAGCCGGGAAGGGCAAAAATGGATCATGGCTTCGGTGGTACTGTCCTGTATAATCGTCGGCTTCATCGGCGGCGAAAGTCCTATAAGCCATCGCTTCTGGCGCACGCTTAACTACCGGTACATGTTGGGGACGCATGCCTTTGCCCGGTCCGATGCCGTCAAGTTGATACCGCCGGGTGTTTCGGTATCGGCCTCATCCAATATCGCCGTGCATTTGTGCGACCGTCGCCAAATTTATCTTTTTCCCCGGCCGTTTATCAGGGGATTTAAAAAGCCGTCATGGCTGAACAGGCGCTTTGCTACGGAACGGGACCAGCCGGGCCAAATGGTTTCTTATTTATCCGACAGCGCCGAATTTAACTTTGATTCATTGCCGGCGTTTGTTGTTTTTGATTCGAAACATATTGAGGTCGGATTCGAACTGCGGGATGTAATCTTTGATTTTATGACCGAGCCGGAGCTTGCCCGCATGGTTGAGCGGTTGGCGCTCACGGAATCGTATAAAAAAATTTATGATCGCGATGGCGCAATCGTATTAAAGAAAAGGGGAGAGTAATAAAGTGATAAGAGAGTGCCACTATATATTGTGTTTATTAGCAAAACGCATACCATATATTGGATGTTTTTTTTAAATTATGCTTGACTCTATTTTTTTTTACTCCTATTTTTTAAGAAACAAATAAAGCGATATATAAAAAACAACCGCGTTTATTATCCCCAATTTTTAATCGAAGGTTTAAAGAAGGAGCCAAGAGCCCATGTCAGCACACGCGTCAGCCGACCCTGTCGGCGCAAGCACGAAACCCGTCCTGGTCAAATCCGCCCAGGAAAATCTTTTATCCGGCAGGGAACAAGCGGAAGGGGATTTTAAAGAACGCTTGACCCATAAAAAAGTCGCCCTGAGTGAAAATGCCCGGTTGGTGCTGGAAAAGCGCTATTTAATTAAAGACGACAATGGCAACGTAACCGAACAGCCCGAAGATATGTTTTTCCGGGTTGCGCAGAACATTGCCAGTGCCGAGCGCACGTGGGATCCTAATGTCGACGCAGAAATGTGGACCGAAAAATTTTACACCGTTATGACCGATCTGGATTTCCTGCCCAATTCTCCCACGCTCATGAATGCCGGGCGTGAGTTGCAGCAGCTTTCGGCATGTTTTGTGCTTCCCGTCGGTGATTCGATGCAGGAAATTTTTGAGTCCGTAAAAAATACCGCGCTCATTCACAAAAGCGGCGGGGGCACGGGTTTTTCGTTTTCCAACGTACGGCCTAAAAACGATCGCGTTAAATCGACCAAGGGCGTCTCCAGCGGTCCGCTTTCGTTCATGCGCGTTTTTGATATCGCCACCGAAACGGTCAAGCAGGGCGGCACCCGGCGCGGGGCCAACATGGGCATTTTAAAATGCACGCATCCGGAGATCATGGAATTTATAGAAATGAAGGAGCGCGACGGGGTTTTGTCCAATTTTAATATTTCGGTCGGTATCACCAACGAATTCATGGAGGCGCTCAAACGCGACGGCGAATACAGCCTGCGCAACCCGCGTTCAGGCGAGGTCATGGGTACGATGAAGGCCTCCAAGGTTTTCAAGCGGATCGTCGAGCTCGCCTGGAAAAACGGGGAGCCGGGCATGGTTTTTCTTGACAAAATCAACGAATCCAATCCAACCCCGCAGCTCGGCGAAATCGAGAGCACCAACCCTTGCGGCGAACAGCCGCTGCTGCCCTACGAATCGTGCAACCTCGGTTCCATTAATCTTGGGCACATGGTCGGTACGGACCAGAATAATAAAAAGAGTATTAATTACTTTAAACTGGGGAACGTAGTTCGTACCGCGGTGCGTTTTTTAGATGACGTCATCGAAGTAAATCGCTACCCGCTGCCCCAGATCGAAGAAATGTCCAAAGGCAACCGCAAGATCGGTCTGGGCATCATGGGTTTTGCGGACATGCTCATTGAACTCGGCATTCCTTATAATTCCTCGGCGGCCGTGAGCAAGGCCGAAGAAGTCATGAAGTTTATCCAGGAAGAGGCCCAGAAGGTGAGCGCGTTTTTAGCCCAGGAACGCGGCGTGTTCCCCAATTTTAAGGGCTCCATTTACGACCGCGACGGCGGCCTGCGCGTGCGCAACGCCACGGTCACCACCATCGCCCCCACCGGCACCATCAGCATGATATCCGGTTCGTCAAGCGGCATCGAGCCGCTCTTTGCCATTGTCTACCAAAAAAACGTGCTTGATAATCAGCACCTGCTCGAAGTGCATGCCGCTTTCAAGCAAATGGCCCAGGACGAAGGTTTTTATTCCGAAGAGCTTATGAAGGCCATCGCCGACAGCGGCAGTCTGGGCAAAGTCTACGGAATTCCCAAGCGCATCCGAGATATTTTCGTAACCACGCACGACATTGAGCCGCGCTGGCACATTACCATTCAGGCCGCATTTCAGAAATATACCGATAATGCCGTTTCTAAAACGGTCAATTTCCCGCGCGAAGCCACCACCGCCGACGTCGAAGACGTCTTTAAATACGCCTACGAATTAAATTGCAAAGGCGTTACGGTCTACCGCGACGGCTCGCGCGCCGGCCAGGTCATTACCGCCGGCACGAGCGGCACCACCGCATCGGGCGAGGCCGAGCCCGCCGCGCACACCGGCACCATTCACCCGCGTCCACGACCGGACGTAACCTTCGGGCGCACGTACAAAACCAAGACCGGGTGCGGCAATCTGTATGTAAATATCAACAGCGACAGCCACGGCGTTTGCGAAGTCT
>JAQUMP010000085.1 GCA_028718065.1 Chitinivibrionales bacterium
GCGGCCGGACGCGGATCCTGGATGGCGTCCGTTTGTGTATGGTCATTGGGTCTATTCAAACGAAGGATGGGTGTGGGATTCGGATGAACCTTTCGGGTGGATTGTGTGTCATTACGGTAACTGGTACAACGACCGCGAACCAGGTTGGGTTTGGGTTCCCGCTTACGAATGGTCGCCGGCACGGGTAAGATGGCATGTAACGGACGATGAAATCGGCTCGTCGCCGCTATTACCGGAACCCCGGCACGGGCATCATCGCAACGCGATCGAGGTCGAATGGTCTTTCTGCCCGGTGCAATTTTTTACGGAAGGGGAAATTTTTAGTCATGTCGCGATTCGGGCCCATCCGGAGCGCAGCGGTGTGCAAGTCCGGGTTTATGCCGGTCCGCCACGCCGAGAGTTCGTGCAGCGCGTCGTGCGTACGCCTATTGTAAGCATCAGTCTTAACAAAGTGAGAGTCACCACGCATGAGCGGCCCTTAATAAGGGTTGAAGTCGGCCGCAGGGAGCCTGCGCGTATCGTGGTTCCGATCGGCCCGCGCTACAAAAGAGTCACGGTGCGAAGTGAGCCCAGACAGGGGAATGAAGTGACCGTTATTCACGAGCAGCCGCCCCAGGTGGAGCCGCGCGTTAATGTAACGGTGACGCATGATGAAGGGGTCCGAACGCAAGTTCGCGAGCAGCAATCCGATAATCCGCGCGTGAGAGTAGAAACGAGGTCGGCAACGCCCGAAGTAAAAGTCCGGGTCAAATCCAAAGATGACCAGGACAATCAGGGTGATGATAATAACGGTAATAACCATGGGAAGAAAAAAGTAAGGGTGGAAATGGATAATTAGGAGATAATTTGATACGGTACTGTTAACTTTAGCGATAGGAGATTATTAAATGTCAAGAAAACTTTTTGCAATGCTTTCCTTATGCGTGTTTGCCGTTGTTTCGGGTTGTGCCGTGTTTGTTACTCCTAATACCACGGTCAGGGCGGAGAATAGCTTAACCGCCATGAGTATAACATATAATAATACGACAACGCAAATCGATGGCATTGATCTGGCCAACGTAACCATTGGTGATGTTTCCTTTGCATCTATTCCTTATGGAACTACTACTCATGCTGTGACTACCAACAGATCCGGAACCGTGAATGTTACTTTCGGAACAGTTTATGTCGTAACGACTGTTTTCGGTGTACAGGGCTCAACTGGGTTCTCGAATATAAGTCCCATGACGGCGGATATTACCTCGGGAACCGAAAACACGGTGGTTTTTGATCAACATACAGCATCCGATATTATTAATGCGATTGCCGCCAAGAAAAAAGCGCAGTAGCTTTAGCGCCCGTATATCATGGCCTTTAAGAAAGCCGGTATTTTTTTAAGCGCCTGCTCAATTATCGTGCAGGCGTTTGTTTTTGTTACGGTCCCATCGGCGGCACAATTGGGATCCGACGCGTTAAAATCTCCTGCAAATATTTGGTATACCCAGATCGGTCAATGGCATCTTCAGCATAAGGATAGTGCTCGCGGTTTACAAACTGCGCCTGCCGGAAAATCCTTTCTTTTTCATGACGCGCGCATCGACGGCGCCCGCTCCGGACAAGCAACGGCAAAAGTAAGATTAAATTTCGTCTTCCAGGATATTCGCCGGTTCGAAGCTCGTCTTGCACTTGGCTTAGCTCCAACAACGGCGGGGTTGTTGGTCCAAAACAAACAGATCACTTTCTGTTTTTTTGCCGAGAGGGGAGATTTGACCGATTCTCTAAGGATAGTTCGTTTTGATAGTGGTCGCGGGGCTTCGCTTGCCGCTGTTGCGGCAAAAGTATTGGATACGACCCGGCTAAGACTCTTTCTTCGGGGAGACACGCTTTACTTTAGCGCCGATAAAACAGCAATTTTTATTGCAAAACCGCCGGAATTTTTAAGCCTAACTTCGATCGGTTTTGAATGCCTGCGGGGAAGCGTGAAAGTTTTCGACACTTTCGTCCAAGCCCAAAATGCCGAGGTAAAAGAGTCGTTCGATAGAGCTACGCTGGTAAACTTGCATCTTGAAAAGATGTTTTCGGGCAGTAGCAGAAAAGGCAAATAAAACTGATCGTTACTCCGGCGATACCTTTATTACCCTCGGTATATCCGCAAAATCATTGAAGATTTCAAAAGTCCCCCAATTATTTCTAAGAAATATTTCTTTAATTGCCTCCGCCTGCCCAAACCCTATTTCGCAAAACAGGAAACCTCCGGGCTTTATAAAAGGTTTTAAGGACGAAGCAAAAATCCGGTAAAAATCAAGCCCATCTATTCCGCCGTCAAGCGCCGAATGCGGTTCAAAATCCTTGACGTCGCGATCGAGGGTTTGGATTTCGGTTCTGGAGATATAAGGCGGATTGCTGACGATAAAATCGAATTGCCGCAGCCCTTTGAGCGCCGAAACAATATCCGCTCCAAAAAGCGCTACCCGGTTGCCCGTGCGATTGCGGGTGGCAACGGAGAGCGCCGGAAGTGATTTGTCTACGGCCATGCATCGCCAGCCCGGTTTCTCATTTGTAATGCACTGTGCAATAATGCCGCTGCCTGTTCCTATGTCAAGAAACATGCCGCAGGCCTGTTTATAAGTTTTGAGAACAATATCGACCAATATTTCGGTCTCCGGCCGCGGAATCAGCACGTCCGGGGTTACGGTAAAGTATTGCGAATAGAAATAAACTTTGCCAAGAATATAGGCCAGGGGTTCGCCGCTGAGCCTGCACCCGACGATTGCATTGCATTTGTCAACAATTGCCGGTTCTACGGGTCTTTGGGATTCGGCATGCAGCTCCGTGTAGGAAAGGCCCAGAAGTGTTTCCAGAATAATGAAAGCTTCCTGGGTGGCGCTGCTGCCGCTGGCGGGCGCTAGTTCTGCACTTATTTTTCGGAGCAGATTTTCGATGGAGGGCATTTTATAGGAGCCGGCACAGTATCTGGGGAATGCGGGCAAAGTGTTTATCGAGAGTGACCAAAGTAAGGCCGTGCTCCATGGCGGTGGCTGCTATCCACAGGTCGTTGGTAGGAATGGGGAACCCAGCTTTGCGAAGCGCGCCGTGAATATGCGCGTAACGCTGTGCCGACTCCTTGATTATTGGCAATACCACGCAGCGCACCGAGGCAAGAAACATTTCCAGTTGCTTGAGGTTCTGCGATTCATGGCTACCTTTTGCAAAACCAGAAAGCAACTCACCGATAATAATAGGGTTTATACCGATGTTGTCGGCTGTCTGCACGGCATCGAGAACGTCCTTGTTGCCACGCGCCATGGCCGAATAGGCGGACGTATCCAACAGGATCCCATTCATTGCCACAACTCCGAATCGATCTTTCGGGTTACAGCCAAATGCTTATTAAAGTCCTCTGATTGCTTTTTATTCCAGCTTCCGAATAGCCAATCCAGATCATGGTAGCGCCGGGATGTGGCCTTTTGTTTGCCCGATACCGACTCCTCAAGCATGCCGACCACGGCCTTGTTAAGACTCAGGTGTTCGCGGGCGGCTTTCTCGCGGATTGCTTTTTCCACCGGCGTTGGGATCTGTCTGAGGGTGAGCGCGGTCATGGCGGTATCTTCTTTCTTTCGGGGGATGCATCATGAATGAATCTTTACGATTCAAATATAGATTCATATAACGAAATTGTCAAGAAAGGGAGTATCTTTTTACTCGTCGTCTTCCACCGCAAGCGGGGGCAGCGGCACGCCGAGTTTTTCGTTGGTGTCGGCCATGGCGAGCGCGTCGATAAGGGCCTGCAGGTCGCCGTTGACCACGGCGTCTAATTTGTAAAGCGTCAGGCCGATGCGGTGGTCGGTCACGCGGTTCTGGGGAAAATTATAGGTCCTGATCTTGGCGCTGCGGTCGCCGCTGCCGACCATGGTCTTGCGGCTGGCGGATTTGGCTTCCTGCTCCTGGCGCAGCATGGCGTCGTACACCCGCGATTGCAGCACCTTCATACCCTTGGCGCGGTTTTTTATCTGGGATTTTTCGTCCTGGCAGCTCACCGTGATTCCGGTCGGTAAATGCACGATGCGCACGGCGGACTCGGTTTTGTTAACGTGCTGGCCCCCCGCGCCGCCGGCGCGGAACACATCGATGCGCAGCTCTTCGGGTTTAATTTGCACTTCGAGCTCGTCCGCTTCCGGGAACACCGCCACCGAGGCCGCGGAAGTGTGCACGCGTCCTTGCGCTTCCGTCAAGGGAACGCGCTGCACGCGATGCACGCCCGACTCATATTTAAACTGGCCGTAGGCGTTTTGCCCGTTTACGATAAAGACTATTTCTTTAATGCCGCCCAACTCGGCGTAGCTCGAACTCATGATTTCGTGCTTCCACCCGGAATTTTCGATGTAATGCGTGTACATGCGGTATAAATCCGCGGCGAAAATAGCGGCTTCGGTGCCGCCGGTGCCGGCCCGTATTTCCACGATGGCGTTTTTAAAATCGTTGGGGTCCTTGGGGACCAAAAGCAGCCTGACCTGGTCTTCGAACTGCGCAAAACCCGGTTCGAGCGTCTCGATTTCTTCTTTAGCAAGGGCCATTAAGTCGGGGTCGGATTCGGTTTTTACCAGCAAGCGGGCGTCCGCAAGCCGTTTGCTTACGTCCAGAAAACGGTTTAATGCCGGAAGGCTTTTGCCGATGGCGGCATATTCGCGTCCCAGCTTGCCCATAAGGTTCGAATCGCCGGCTACACCGGGTTGCGACATGGCATCTTCGAGTTCTTTGTAACGCGCCAGCACGCTCTTAATTTTTTCGATCATAGGGCTGCCTTAAGCGCCGATGCCGCGACCGTAAGTTGGGTTTCGTCGGGTTCGCGCGTGGTTATTTCCTGGAGCCACAATCCGGGCAGAATCAAGGCGCCGACAAGGGGATTTTTCTGGAATTTATAAGAAAGTTTTAACAATTCATAGGAAATTCCGGCGACTAAGGGCACTAAAACAAGGTGCACCAACAAACGCGCAAATACGGTAGGGTAGGGGCCGAACAGCGCAATCACCGCCGTATCGATTACGGCAAAAAGCGCAATGCAGATCATGGCCACGATTAAAATAAAGCTGGTGCCGCAGCGCGGGTGCCGGCGCGTTTGTTTTTTCATATTGTCAAGGGTTAGCTCCTCTTCCGCTTCGTACGTAAAAATGGCCTTATGCTCGGCGCCGTGGAATTCAAAAATACGCCGGATCTCTTTCCAGCGGCTGATCGCGTATAAATACAGGACAAAAAGCGAAAGCCGGACGAGTCCGGCGCCGATATTAAAGGCCAGGGCCGACTCTTTGGGCACAAGCAGCGAAATCGTCCACATGGGCAGAAACATAAAAAGGCCCACGGCAAAGATCATTGCGATTGTAAAGCTGCCGTATGCTTCGATTTTTTCGCGCAGCGGGTTTGCGGGCGGCCCGTCGGTTTCGGCGCCGGCGATTTCGGCGGAGCGCGAAATGGCCTTGTAGCCGAGCGTCAGCGATTCGAACAGGTTTACGCCCCCCCGCATGATCGGCAGGGCGAAGAACTTGCTGCGTTTGGAGAGCGAAACAAACGGCAGGCGCTCCACCAGGATTTCTCCGGAAGGCTTGCGTACCGCCCAGGAAACTTTTTGCTTGCCGCGCATCATGACGCCTTCTATTATCGCCTGGCCGCCGACGCTGCTACGTTTGGCAAGCAGCAGGGTAAGGCCGTTAAAAAACAATCCGATTTTAATAGGTATGCGCATTGGTGAATACTCCCGAAAAACAAAAATGGACGAAAAAATGGCCGCGGCCGCTTTTTCCGTCCACCGGTTAAAAAATTGGGTATAGCTACGACGGCTCGGCGTTCTTGGCGTAGCGTTTGCGGAAGCGTTCCACGCGTCCGGCGCTATCGATGAGTTTTTGCTTGCCGCTGTAAAATGGATGGCATACGTTACAGATTTCGATGTGGCCGCTGGGGATGGTGGCGCGTGTTTCGATGGTGTTCCCGCAGGAACAGGTAAATACCGCGGGCTCATATTTGGGATGGATTTTTTCCTTCACGGTCGTGGCGCTCCTTTATAAGGATAATATTTATTAATTGCTAAAAATAAAAGATTCTCCGGATCATAGTCAAGAGGCAAATCCCCCGGAGAAAAATTAGTTTTTCTCGCCAAAAATCGTACGAAAGATATATCATAATGTATATTTATTAACCTTTATGCAAAATAGTTGTTCCGTACGGCATTAAACTGCGTCGCTCGCCTGCAAGCGATCGCTGGAGAATACTTATGAATTTCAAGCGGCATATCCCGGTGTGGGGCATCGTTATTTTCCTCGGCGTTACCGGCGGCCTGGTGGCCGATGTTTCCCAGGGGAGCAATGATAATTTTTACTCAGATGTCATCCGTCTTGACAATGTGGTAACCAAGATCCACGAAAATTACGTTGAGGAAGTCAACTCCAACAACCTGGTGGACAAAGCCGTCGACGGCATGCTTTCGATTCTCGATCCGCATACCACCTATTTTCAGGAAAAGCAGTACAACGAACTCTTAATCCACACCGAGGGAAAATTCGGGGGCCTGGGCATCCAGATTTCCGTGCGCGATAAAATCCTCACGGTCATGACGCCCATCGCCGGCACGCCGGCAACGCGCGCCGGGATCCAATCGGGCGATCAGATCATAAAAATCAACAACAAATCCACCAAGGGCATATCGGTTGACGATGCGGTAAATAAGCTGCGCGGCGAACCGGGCTCCGAAGTAACCATTACCATTCGCCGCAAAGGCGAAAAAGACGCCGATTACACCATAACGCGCGAAATCATCCATATCAAATCCGTGCCGTACTACGGGGTCCTTGACAAAAACATAGGATACATCCGCCTGAATACCTTTGCCCAGGAATCCGGCGAGGAAGTCGAAAAGGCCATTAAGGAACTGCTTAAAAAGAACATCAAGGGCCTGGTGTTCGACCTGCGGACCAATCCGGGCGGCCTGCTGCCGCAGGCCATCGAGGTTTCTTCCAAGTTTTTGCCTAAAAAATCCCTCGTCGTTTCCACGCGGGGCCGCGTGCATGACCAGAACAAGGAATTTTTCGTGAACGGCGCCCCGGAGCTGCCGTCCGATATTCCCATGACGGTCCTGGTTAATTCGGCCAGCGCCAGCGCTTCGGAAATCGTCGCCGGCGCCATTCAGGATTGGGACCGCGGCGTTATCGTTGGCGATACCACCTTCGGCAAGGGTTCCGTTCAAAGTATTCTGCCGCTTGACAAAACGCACCACCTCAAACTGACGACCGCCTTTTATTATACGCCCTCCGGGCGCTGTATCAACAAACCCGAAAACGGCATCCGCGGTAAAAACGCCAAAGTTCCTGCGGCAGAGGAAGACGAAGAAGGCGACGGCGAGGCCGTCACCGATTCCGCCGCGCATGCGGATTCGCTCAAGAAGCTGGCCGCCGACACCGTTACCTTTAAAACCAACGACGGCCGCATCGTTCATGGCGGCGGCGGCATTGTCCCCGACAAAATCGTTAAGACCGAATACTTTGAACCGGTGGTCGCCGCCCTGTTTCAGAAAAGCGCTTTTTTTAAGTTCGCCAATTTTGAATACCCGCGCCTTAAAGCCAAAAAAGTCATTATAAGTGATAAGTTCGAAATCAGCGCCCCGGTCCTCAAGGATTTCAACGAATTTCTAGATTCGATAAAATTTGAATTCCAGAGTTTTTCCAAACTGCAATTCGATGAATTTAAACGCCGCGCCGGTCTTATGCGCGATACCACGGCCGACTCATCGTCCGTATTGAGCAAGCTTAAAAAACCGGCATGGAACGCCGAAGAACAAAAAACATTGCAGGGAATTAGCCTCCAGATCGATAAATTAATCCAGAGCGAAAGTAAACGCGAATTTTCGGCCAACGAAAAAGAAATTAAACGTCTGATTAAAGAGGCGCTCTTGGTGCGCGAATTCGGCCAGGACCATGAAATCGTTTACCGTTTTACCCTCGGCGAAGATACCCAGCTCAAGGCGGCCATGGAGTTGTTAACGGACAAAATCCGGTATGATGGTTTTTTAAAATCGCCTCAAAAACCGGCTCAAACCAAATAGCAAACAGCAAGCAAGCGAAACCTTTTTTATGGAAGAAGGCGGGAGAAAACAGCTATGATTTCCAAGATGCGCGCAATAACTCCGGTGGTTATGTGGGTCGTCATTGTCGCTTTTGTCGGCACGATAGCGTTTGTATGGGGCATGGACATTACCGGGCGAAGCACTAAAAGCGTGAGTGTCGGCAAGGTTGCCGGGCGCGAAATCCCCGTGCAGTATTTTGAACGCATGGTTTCCAACGAACGGGAGAAACTGCGGCAGCAATACAACGGCGAAGTACCGGCTTACCAGAATAAAATGGTGCCGTATCAGGTTTTTGAGACCGAAGTCAGCAAAATCGTTTACCACGATATTTTTAATACCTTGGGGCTTTTCGGCACGGCGGACGAAATTTTTGCATACCTTAAAAAAAATCCTCCCAAAGAAGTTTTAACGGTCCCGCAGTTTCAAACGGACAGCGTTTTTGATACCGCCAAATTCGTACAATTCCTTAATATGCCGCAAAGTTTTGACAATGAGGGAATGCAGGCGCTGGAAACGCATTTGCGGACTTTTGTCGTGCCGCTCATGAAGCTGCAGGCCATGGTCGAACTCACGGCATTCCCGGCACGCTGCGAAATCGAGCGCCAGTTTCGCCTGAATACGGTAAAAGCCAAATTTGAATATGCCAAAGTAGGCTGGCAATCCTGGGCGCTAAAGGACTCTACCGTGCCGCAGGCGCCCATCGATGCCTACTACACCGCCAACCGCGATTCGTTTTATTCCGATGAACAGGTGGATTTGTACTTTGTAAAAATACCCAAAATTCCGACAATTGCCGACGAAACAGTTTGCCTGAACGAACTTCTGGCGATCCGCAAGAAAATCGAAAGTAAAGAAATGGATTTTGCCGCCGCCGCCAAAAGCGAATCGGATGACGAAGGCACCGCCATAAACGGGGGCGACCTGGGCTGGTTCGCCAGGGGCGCCATGACGGCGCCCTTTGAGGCCGTCGCCTTTGCGCTCAAAAAGGGCCAGATGTCTGATCCTGTCAAGACCCAGTTCGGCTATCACCTGATCCTGGTCACCGATACGCGCGTAACGGACGGCAAACCCGAAGTGCAGGCGCGCCACATCCTGCGCAAAATCGTGCCGTCGGTGGAAACGCTCGACAGTCTCGAAGGGCTGGTCGACAATCTGCGCACCCAGGCTGCCGGCAAAGGGCTGCGGGAAACGGTCGCGGGCAAACCCGGCCTGGTTTTTGATTCCACCGGTCTTTTTAAAAAGGGCCAGTTTGTTAAAAGCATCGGCGATTTATATGGCGTTAATAATTTCGCCTATAGTAACAAAATCGGGGAGATTTCCGAAAAAATTGAAAACAACGACGGCTTTTTTATTTTTCAGGTAAAGCAAAAGGTCCCCAAAGGCATAATGCCGATTTCTATTGTCAAGGACCGTATTGTGCGCATTCTGCGTGATTCTTTGCGCCAGAAAGAAGCGCGCGCGTTTTTGCAGGCCCGCATGGACAAAGTAACCCCGAATACGGGGCTCGCAGCTCTTAAAACTTCCGATTCCGTTATTACAACGGGCACGACCGATACAATTACACGGGCGCAATATATTGCGAATATCGGCATGGATAATACCGTAACCGCCGCCGCTTTTGCCGCGCCGCTGAGCGCCCTCTCGCCGATCGTCGAAGCCAACGGATATTTATTTGTGGTGCGCCCATTGTGGCGGGGCGCGGACACCGCCCTTAATTGGGAAAGTCCCGCCGTTACCGCCGTTGCCCAACAATTGTATGCCCGCACCAAAGAGAGTGCGCTTTACGACTGGTATCTGAGTTGCAAAAACAAATTCAGCGTCGTA
>JAQUMP010000086.1 GCA_028718065.1 Chitinivibrionales bacterium
GTAGCGGTCATGGTCGTTAAAATATCCGGTAAAGGTGTGCAGAGCGCCTTTGGTCTGCTGTGCCGCCAGCGCCGCAACGGAGGAAGAATCCATCCCCGAGCTCAAATAGGCGCCTACCGGCACATCGGCAATCAAATGCGACGAAAGCGAGGCCTGCAGGGTCTGCCGATATTCTTGGACCGCTCCACCAAAATCATTTTTTTTATCGGCCGGAATGGCGATGTCCCAATATTGGTGCAGAACACTTCGGCCATCCTTGACATGCAGCCAATAGCCGGGGGGCAGCTTTAAAACGCCGGAAAAGAATGTCGCGCTGCTGAGGATATTCTGAAACGTAAAGAATTCATAGAGGGCGCTCCGGTTTTCGCGGACCTCGCCGAGCGCCGGCAGCAGCGCCTTAATTTCCGAGGCAAAAACAAACATGGCGGCCGAGGCGTGGTAGTAAAGCGGTTTTATTCCAAGACGGTCGCGGGCCAAAAAAAGCTCCCGCCGCTTGATATCGTAAATCGCAAAGCCAAACATACCGTTAAACGTACTAAGACATTCCGGACCCCATTGCTCAAAGGCATGCAGGACCACTTCGGTGTCCGAATTCGTGCGAAAACGATGATTAAATCGTTCGAGGTCGCGCCTGAGCTCGCGATAATTGTAAATTTCGCCGTTATAAATGATGACCAAGGAATTATCTTCGTTGTAAAGGGGTTGCCGGCCGGTTTTTAGATCGATGATCGACAAACGCCGGTGCGAAAGACCGATCCCTTCCGCAATAAATTCTCCCTGGTCGTCGGGTCCGCGATGCGCCAAAATTTGCGACATCCTGCGCAGAAGTTCCGGCGAAACCGGGCGACGGTCGTGATAGGCAATCCCTGCAATACCGCACATGCCGGCTTTACCTTGCTTTTTTTGTTACGGTTACAAACATTAAAAAACCGGCATGTTTGTCTAAAAACCGGTGGAACATCTTCGGAATAGGCATGGGGAGACTTCGTGCCGGGAAAAAATGATAAAATACGTCGCGAATGTCAAAATACGGCCCCAGCATCTTCAAAAATTGACTTCTGGTAAAGGCCTTTCCCAGCGGGTTGTCCGCGCCGTCGAAAAGCCGGACGATCTCCGCGACCTCTTTTGTTTTGTAAATGGCTTCGCGGCCCCGACCCGGCATTTTTACGCCGGCTGCTTGCATGAGGCCCCTTAATTTCCGGAGGAGCGGCCATAAGCGAAGAAACAGGTTCCAGTAATACACGGCGATCACCGCGGTACCGCCCGGTACTAATACACGGCTGATTTCGCGGACGCAGGCGGCCGTATTGGGCGTGTGATGAATGACCCCCTGGCAATTAACATGCGCAAAACTTGCGTCGGCAAACCCCAATTGCTCGGCATTCTGCTGCGAGCATGGTACCGTCGCACCCTCATAAGCGGCCCTCTTTTTTGTTAAGGTGAGCGCCGCAAACGTAAGATCTGCCGCGATTATTTTTTTAACACCGGCATGCGCCAGCTCTATGCACCAGAATCCCGGTCCGCAACCCAGATCGAGCACGCCCCCGCCCAAATTTTTACGGGGAAAAAGCCGCCCGTCCGCAACACCGGCGAAACAATCCTCGATATACACGCGCCGGTGCTCCTTAAAAAACTCCTGAGTTCCGGGAGCAAAGCGGGACTCCCCGGCAAAAAGCGGATTTTTTCCCCAGAATTCCTTTACGGTATCGATACTTGGCTGCATAACCTTCCATAAATATGCTACAATTATTAAGCTGTTAAGGCTTTAAAAAGATTGTTGTTGCGAAAAAAAGACTCAAGCACTATTATTTAAATAATGACCAACACTATCGGAATGCCGGTGAGCGATGCCCTGGGCCAAAAACGGCTCACCTGGTTTTTTATTATTCTTCTCGGTATTACGGCCTACCTTTCCATAAAAGGACTTGCCGATCATGCGCTCTGGGACGACGAGGCCTTTATCGGTTTTGCCGCCAAAAACTTCCTTAAAAACCACTCGGTCACCGGATGGAACATAATCAGCAATGGCAAAAATTTCCAGAGTTATCGCGATGAAAAAATATTAAGCGGCGAGCTAAAACTCTACGGCCCGCCCGGCGACATTCTTATTACGGCCCTTTCGTTTAAGCTGTTCGGCCCTTCCACCTGGTCGGCCCGTTTCCCTTTTGTTATTTTCGGCCTGCTGGCGTTCATTATCTTTTTTCTGGTCCTGCGCCTTCACTTCCCCGCCGATACGCACATAATCGCATACAGCTTGCTGCTGCTGGCATTTTCGTATTCGTATCTGCTGAATATCCGGCAATGCCGGTACTATGCCGTGGGGCTCTTTTTAACCCTGCTGGCGTATTATTATTATAAAAAATTCGTCACCCGGGGAAAGTTGCTTTACGGCATTCTCTGTACCGGGGCGTTGATTGCGTTCTTTTATGTCAATTACCTTTTTTGCGCGGCCTTCCTGATTTCACTCATGACCGTCCATCTGCTTTTATACCGCGGCAACCTCGGCAAAAAACATTGGGCATTTATCGGCGCGGCAGGGTTGGTTTTTGCCTGCGCCACGCTCCCCTTTGCCTTTCATTATAAAATCTGGGTGCCCTCGTGGAAATCGGCGGCTCCCTTTAGTTTGCTTTCCAAGCCGATACTATTTATCCGATACCTGCGCGACCTGGATATGATCGGTTATCTGCCGGGAATATTGATTCTGCCGCTTACCCTGGTTTTTATTTTCTCCTGTAAACGTAAAATCGCGGTACATCCCTTAACGCTCGAAATAAGCTGCATTATTCTATCTTTTGTGGCAGCTTTATCCCTGCTTTCGCCCCAGGGTGTTAAGGGTAATGGATTATATGAGGGGTTGGCGGATGTGCGCTATGCTTTTGTCCTGGTTCCATTCTGTGCAATTTTAATTGCCTTGTTTCTCTCCTTTTTACATAAGGGATATGGCGTGGTGATCACCGCCATCCCGCTGGTGCTGCTGATCTGCACGAACCTCTTGTCCATCAATATTACCGACCGTCGATTCCGATGGCTTTTCCCGGCCTATTTCTACGAGGTGCACCATCCCTATACCAGCGCCTATGATGCCATGGTCAGCTACGTGCGAAAAAACATTTCCCAGGACGAGATCGTTTTTGTGATGCCCGAATACGCAGGCACCGTCCTGCTTTTTTACCTTGGCGACCAATTTAAGCTCGGGAGCCAGCTTTGGAAAGGACCAATGGATAATTTCAAGGTGGTTAAAGGCCCGGTACCGCCGTTATTTATTGAGGACTATTATCCCGATTGGGTCATTTCCCTGGGCATGAATCCCTCGCGGGAAGAGCAACTCCGATTTTTGTCGCGGGGACCGTATCAATATGTATTCAAAGACCGGCTCGATGTTTACTGGCAGGACATGACGCGGCCGGAATTGCCCTTGCATTCCTTTATGGAACCAAAACCCGGCAATCCGGGGGAAGTGATTTACATTTTAAAACGACAGGAAAAGCCGAAATAGCTATTTTTAATACCCCAGCCCGAACATCAAATCGTTTACATTCGTGCCGGTCGGACCGGTTTTAACCAGATCGCCCAACGCTTCAAAAAAAGCATAGCTGTCATTATTTTCCAGATATTTTTCAGGGTCAAGACCAAGCGCCTGCGCCCGCGTTATCGTTTCACCGGTAACGGTGGCGCCGGCCGCATCGGTGGGGCCGTCTACCCCATCGGTCGCAAAGGTGCTTATTATAATGTCACGGCGACCCGCAATAATCTGCGCCGCCGCTAAAGCAGCCTCCTGATTGCGCCCGCCGCTGCCCGCGCCATGGACCGCCACGGTCGTTTCGCCGCCAACAATACGGCAAACCGGACGCTTATCTACATTGTCAATTAACAATCGGGCTAATTTTCTGCCGATGTCCGGAGCCTCCCCTTGCCAGTCGTCGGCCTCAAAAGCGGCATTAAATCCCAATTTTTGCGCGGCGGCGGCAGCGGCGATTCCGGCATCCCGGTTGGAAGCAATCAGGCGATTTTCTACGCGAAAGTTTTTGTCCGGCGCATAATCGCGCTTTTGCAAAAGTCGGCTCATTACTGCTTCGGGTAGCAAATCCGACAGACGATACTTTTTAATGATCGCTTGCGCCATTTCCGCAGAATGTTCTGTGGGAACGGTCGGACCGGAGGCAATGGTCTCAAACTTGCTTCCTACCACGTCCGAGAGAATCAGGCCAAGCACACGCGCCGGATATGCCAGGCGCAATAATCCGCCGCTCTTGATCTGGGATAAAAAACTGCGGACGATATTACTTTCATGGATGGCGGCCCCGCTCCTGAGCAAAACGGAAGTTGCATTTTGTAAATCCTGCAAACCCAGACCGGCGCAGGGCAATTCGAGCAGGGCCGAGCCACCGCCGGAAATGAGCGCCACAACCAGATCGTCCGCCGTGGTTTTTTCCAAAAGGTCGGCGACCGCCAATCCGGCGGCCACGCTGCCATCGTTGGGAACAGGGTGCCCGCCTTGGTAGAAGTCAACGTGCGGCAGTTTAAGGAGCTGCTTTTCGGGCACGCTCACGATGCCGCGCGTCAAGCGATTGCCCGCTATAGCCGAGGCCGCAACGGCCATGGCAACGCCCGCTTTACCGGCGCCCACCAGAAAAACGCGTTTGGCATCTGCAAAATCGTTACCAGAGAGGAAACGCGCCACGGCAGCGGCCGGATCCACGGCCTTGAGCGCGGCATTGCGCAGCAGATTAAGATGTGCCTGATATTGACTAAAACCGGGGGGCATTGACAAAGGAGTTACCAGCTTTTGACCGAATTCTGGATTATCTGTTGGACGATGTCGTGAATGGCGCGGGTGCGGCCGTCGGTTTCCTGTTCGGTCGAAAAATCGTAGATGCCCTGGCCGTTTACCGTGCCTTTATAGAGCGGTTCGTTGCTTTTATTATCGATAAATTCCACTTCCACGCTGATGCGCACGGCATAGGAGGAAACATTTACATCCCGCACACCCTTGTTGCCGTAAGTATAGGGCTGGTTGGTGTAAGAAACCACCTTCCCGTTTATGGAGGCATCGCCGTTGCGCGAAACCACGTGCAGTAAATTGCTGGTTAGCACTTCCTTGGCGATTTCGCCGGTTAAATCTTCGGCAATCCCGCTTTGCAGGGTTTGGTTGACAAATAAGGGGATGTCGACCGTTTTTAAATGGGCGGGAAGCGTGGAACCGGAAAATGAATAAATTCCGCAGCTACAAATTATTCCTATGCTTAGGCTTAATATTAACAATGCCTGTTTAATTTTTTTCATAATTTAAAATATATTTGGAAAGGGCTCTGCCCTTTATAACCCGTAAGGAATATACTTAATTATAGTAAAATATTCTGAACATTTCTCTTGTAATCGAGTATTCTTTGTCAAACGAAAGTGGTTTTATCTTTTAGCTACAATATGCATTTTCATTACGGGATTTAAAGGGCAGAGCCCTTTCCAAAAAAGATTTTAAACTTAATCTTCATCAAGAGAAACATATCTCGATTGATTATTATTAAACCCGGGATTTTCAAAAAAACCCTTCATCCCCGCAACCAAATCATCGACCGAAGAAAACGAAGTAAATTCCCCGTCCAATGATTTTGTAAACTGCTTGCCGTATCCTTTGGTAATTATTCTGTTGTCAAGAACAATTAAAACCCCCCGATCGTCGGAACGCCTTAAAAGCCTGCCCGCGCCTTGTTTAAACCGGATCACCGCCTCGGGAATGGTATAGGAAAAAAACGAATCGCCGAAGCGCTCCTCGTGGTTCTGGGCTATCGCAAGCGTCAAGGGGTGCGTGGGCACGGCAAACGGCAGGCGCGGGATCACCACGATTTCGCAGGCCTGGCCGGGCGCGTCGATGCCTTCCCAGAAACTATCCAGCCCCAGCAAAATTACATTGCTGGAGTGCTTCAACTCCTCCACGAGCGCATGCCTGCTGCCGGTAATGTTCTGGGCCAAAAGCGTCCTGCCCGGCTGGGGCGCACCGTTTTTGAGCGCGGAATAAACCGCCGTCATCATGGTGTTGGCGGTAAAAAGCGCCAGCATGTTTTTATGAAACTCCCGGTTTACGGAATCCAACACCGAGGCTACAAACTGCGGATAGTTCGCCGCATCGGGTTCGGGCGCGCCGCGCAAAGCGCAGCGCAAGGCCTGGTGCGGCTTGATATGGCTTGGAAGAATTATGCGCGACGCCGTGGTCGAAAGCCCGATGTTCTGCGCAAAATAGTCCATGCTCCCCGCCACCGAGAGTGTCGCCGAAGTAAAGACCACCGCCCCGCGCCGATTGCTCCAGTACTCGGAAAGCAGGCCGCCGATGCTCAGGGGCACGCCGCACAGCTTGACCCACCCTTTTTCGTGGTTGCCTTCGCACCAGAATACATGCTCCGGCGTTTGCGCGGCGGAAAGGTAGGAATAGTCAGCCTTGAGCTGGCTCAATAAATTTTTACAATAGGTGATTTCGGCCGAAAGCGGCGAAGGTTTATCGGAGTTCTCTTCCCCGGAGGCCGCCGGAGCAGCAGCCGCGTCCTGCGCCAGGGTATGGAAGAAATCGCCCGCTTCGGCGACGGCCGTTAAAAAAAACCTGACGGCGGAAAAGCTTTGGAAGGTCGCTTCGCTAAAGCCGACGCTGAATTCACGGCCGGATTGCCCGGATGTTTTTGCCCATGCGCCAAGTTCATGGCAAACCCCGTCCCAGGCATGGCGCAATTGCTTTACAAGCGGTTTTAAACGCTCCGCCGCCCGCAAAAGCGCCCCGTTTAACGCCAGCCTTTTTTCCAGATCGACCAGAATATCCAGCAGCCCGTGCAGGCGGTTTGAATCCACCTCAACGCGCAGCATGCGGTGACCGCACGGCGCCAGATGGTGCGCCTCATCGAAGATGATGGGCCCGGTCTCGCCCAGAAACGAAACGGGGCTACCGATTTCCGCATAAAAGAGCGCATGATTTATTACCACCACGTGCGACGAAAGCGCATCCTGGCGCGCACGTTGAAAAAAACAGCGCCCGGCCTGCGGACACGCCTTGGGCTTGCAATCAAAATTGTCGGCCGAAATCATGTTCCAGATGCGGCCGAACCACGATCGGTTAAACAGGGTCTGTTCTTCGATATCGCCCGTTTGGGTCTGCTCCGCCCAGGGAATAAGCGGCAGCAGTCCCGCCCGTTCCCGCGGGGAAATATTGGCAAAACCCCCGGAAAGAAGCTTGTCCCAACGCGCCGGGCACAAATAATTCGAGCGGCCTTTGAGGGACGAAAACCGGAAATTCTCCCCGATCGCTTGCCGCACTTGCGGAAGGTCGGAATGCATGAGCTGGTCCTGCAAATTGCGGGTATGCGTTGCCACCAGCACCCGGCAATTATTGGCAAGCGCAAAATGCGCCGCAGGGATCAGATAGGCCAATGATTTGCCGGTTCCCGGTCCCGCCTCGATTATGGCGGTCCCCGAGACGTTCATCGTTTCGGTAACGGCCTGGGCCATGGCAAACTGCGCCGGCCGCTCGTAAAAGCCTTTCATTTTAGCGGCAAGCGGTCCGCGCAACGAGAAAAATTCCCGCATTGCATTAGTATCGATGACATCAAATTTTTCGGGACAGGCGAGTTTGGCCCGCGCCCTGGAAGCGCCGAACACGGGGCGCGTTATTTCGCTTTCTGTAAAGGACTCTTCCAGCGACCGCAGCAGGAGCCATTTTATAAGTGAACTCGGCGCGAAGGCGGCCATTTTTTTGCGGACCGGCCGGGGAATATTAACCAGGCGCTCGATCAGGACAACGGCCGCCCGGCCCGAGGCGCGGGCATCGTCCAGCGCCCGGTGGGCGTTTACATGCGATATTTTAAGCGCGCCGGTCACGCTTTTAAGGTTATGGTGGGAAAGCTCCGGCATGGTGATGCGCGCCAGCAGGGCCGTATCGAGTTGGCGGTTATCGTGCCGGACAATTTTAATCCGCTTTAATTCTTCTTTTAAGAACGAAATGTCGAATTCAATCTGATGGCCGCACAGGGGCATGTCCCGCAAAAAATCGAGCAGTTTTTCGGCAACCTCCTCAAAGCGCGGCGCGCCCGCCACGGCCGCGTCGGTGATGCCGGTGAGCTCGGTGATCGCCATGGGGATCGGCTTGCCCGGATTAATAAGCGTCGAAAAATCGCGTACTTCCCTGCCCTGCTCAAAAACCACCGCGCCGATTTCGGTGATGCGGTCGGTTTTATGGTCCAGGCCGGTGGTTTCCAGATCGAAGGCCACGAAGGGCGGAACGAACAAGGTTCTTTTTTGTAAAGGTTCCCGGACAACAATGCGCGCGGCCTCCTTGGCATGCCGCTGGATGTCCTTGAGCGCATCCGTGTCCGAATTTTGCGAGAGCAAATCTTTTAAGCTGGGCATAATTTATAGATGTTTTTTCTATTTTGAAGTAATTTTACACAATGCGAAAAATAAGGGCTTGCAGCTAAAGTCTGCAAACCCTTGATGATTTTGGTGCCGAAGCCCGGAATCGAACCGGGATGAAGTTGCCCTCGGTGGATTTTGAGTCCACTGCGTCTACCAGTTTCGCCACTTCGGCGCGGAATTTCATAACATTATAATATACTTTAATAGTGATCGGGGGTTATCGAAATCGCCAATAAACAACCATCTTTCTATCGTTGCCATTGGCCGCTTAATCTTTTTATTTAGCATTCCGAATGACCAGCCATTGCCCTCCTTTATCGGGACCGATACGACGGAGTAATCCATTTCCTTTAAGCTTGGAGATATTTTCTTTTATTTTTCTCTCGGAAATGCCAACGATCTGCGCCAGTTTACCAATCGTAATGTGCGGATTTTGCGAAATGTTTCCTATGATTTTGCGCTGGTTTTCAGTGACCTTTTCAGTGACCTTTTCAGTGACCTTTTCAGTGACCTTTTCAGTGACCTTTTCTGTGACCTTTTCTGTGACCTTGTTTTGCAATGTCCTCTGTCTCTTTTTTAAAAGCAAAACTTTAAATTGACCGTCTTCCATTGTCAATTTCAATCGTATGCCTCTCTCCCGGCACGCATCAAGAATACGGAGTGTGCCGGTACCCCAATGCTCTATGAGTCGTGCACGGTAGAGCGCCTGTGCAATTTTGGGATTGTGCGGTCGTGACGGGTGTTTTTTATACAATGTTTCTATGTGGAAATCGTGTGGTAACATTCCTGGGTTCCACACTTCCATACAATTATCGTAAATCCGTATCTGAACCGTACCCACCGAGCTGTAATCGCGGTGACAGATGGCATTGATAACGGCTTCCCGCACTGCTTCGGTGGGATATTCCGGGATTGTTTCCCGTGCTGCCTTGCCGGTGATACGAATTTCTTCCTGTGTATTGCGGGCAACAAAGGCTAAAGCATTTTCAAGCTGGCTTATGAGGTTTCCATTAAAAGTTTTTTCGTCGAGAAATTTAACCGAGTTGTTTCCCTGGAACCGAGCGCATTTTACCTGCGCTTCTGGAAAAAATTGTTGCGGGTTTTTGCCAAACAGGAGAACGGCGGCATAGGAAAAACATTTTTCGGCCGTTTCAAGTGAAAGGTTCTTTAAAAGTTTGGCCACAGAGGTTTTTGGAAGTTCAGCTTTTTGAAGAAAATATTGAATGCTTGCATTGTCAAGGTCTTTCAAATTAAAACCTTTACAGGGAAGCGCATCCCATGTGCGACCGGAGGTCATCTCGGTTAGTCTTTGTGCTTCGCTACGCGAAAGGCGTTGGTTAGTACGCCCGACACGTTTGATAGGACCGCCAAAGGCCCATACCGGCTTAATAGGACTTTCTTCAATGCGAACAGCAACTACCGCAGAATCGTCCGTACCTTCTATGCTAATTGATG
>JAQUMP010000087.1 GCA_028718065.1 Chitinivibrionales bacterium
TGAAAAGCACGACATATTCAATCGGCAGACTGCCGGTCGGATCCGGTTGTCCGCCGGCCTGGTTGATTGTTACCGTCGGCGGTAAATCATAGGTAACGCTGTTGTCCGTGCTGGTTGACGCCAGGCTTGCGTTGGCTGCCGCGTCGATGCCCGCGCCGGCATTAATATGAGGTATAATAGTGCCTTCGGTAGCTGCCGCGTTCGCACTCACCGTATAATTTGCACCGGTACCCGATATACTGAACGTTACGCCCGTAGCGGAACCGCTGTTGACAATAGAACCGGTTGTAAAGCCCGTTACGGATTTACTGAACACAACCGCAAAATTAATCGGCAAGGAGGCCGCAGGATCAACCTGCCCGCCGGCCTGGTTGATCGTTACCGTCGGCGGTGTATCGTACGTAACGCTGTTGTCCGTGCTTGTTGAGGCAAGGCTCGCGTTAGTTGCTGCGTCCGCGGCGGCGCCAGCCGTAATATGAGGTACGATCGTACCTTCGGTGGTTACCGAAACTGCGCTCACCGTATACATTGCTCCGCTTCCGGTAATACTGAACGTCACGCCCGTGGCCGTACCGGTGTTCACGATAGAACCGGTTGTAAAACCCGATACTGCTTCGCTAAAAGTCACCGCAAAGTCAATCGGCAGACCGCCTGCAGGGTCCGGCTGTCCGCCGGCCTGGTTGATCGTTACCGTCGGCGAGGTAACATCAAAAGTAATATTATTACTGGTAACAGTGGCCGCATTATTACCCGCAGAATCAGATGCGTTAAAATCAATATTATATATTGCATTACTCACGAGCGAGGGTGGATTGGAGAGCGAAATATTGGTGTGAGTACCGGAAGCAAGTTCACCCCCCATAAGTGGCTGGACATGTGGCGATCCTCCGTCCGCATTCCCACCTATGCGTGTCCAGGTTACAGCGCCTGCAGCGACAAGTTCGGAGAGTGTATAGGAAACATTTTTATTATTCACAAAAGCATTATTGGCAGGCCCTGTTGCGCTGATAATCGGCGCTATCGTATCGGGATGATCAATACTCAAAAACTTGGCATTAAAGCGCTCATTCTCATAGCACAACTTTACCCAATCGGGCGAACGTACGCCTCTGGATACACGCACTTCGTCAAGCATTCCTTTAAAATTCGGCGTGCTGATGCTCTTGCCGAAATAAGTGGGAGAATATGGCGGAGCAGACCAGGTAAGCGGCCCGAAAGTATCCTGCGCACCGTTAATGAAGGTTTTCAGTTGCATTGCAGCCGTATCGTAAGTCGCAGTGATTAAATACCATTTCTTCGGCAGGATTTTCTGGCGTCCGGTTAAAGCGCCGGAAGTCCCGAGACAATTTTTAATGGTGCTGTCCGGCCCGATCTTAAGCATATAGTTTATATTGCCGCCGAAAAATTCCTGCGTTATACCGGCAGTGTCGGTATTAAGCCACAAGCTCACGGTTCCTTGTTTAGGAATCATCTGCGGCTTAAAGAGCGTGTCGCCACCGATATAATCGCTGGCTCCGTTAAAACCCTGGCCCTTGCCCACAATACCGATTTTATTGGAAGAACCCACGAAATCATCAAGGTTATGACCGCATATCGTGGCGTCTTTGTAAACATTCTGCCAGCCGGCGCCGGTTGAATCTTCATTTAAATGCCACACACCTTTAAAACCGCCTATTCCGCTGTCAAAAACCATAGGCGGATTGGAATGATTTATAGCCCCCCCTTTGCCCCAAAACATTTTAAAATTTTGGGTGTTATTACTTGCAAGGATGGTGTCGGTATGCACCCAAACAAAGGCCTTCTGCCCCGCATTGTCCCAGCTTTCTATTTCGTAGGAGAGCGGCGTAATGCCGTCGGCCTTGGCAAAACGGATATCGCTGCCGTCGGAGGCTGCCTGGCCAAAATTAAAGTTATCAGGACGTAAACGAACCAGTACCGGGAAATTATTAACATTACCGCCTATTGGCACACCGTTGGCCATGGTGTTCATGACAATACTCTGGTTATAGGTCCAGGTAGCGTAATTTTCGGAGGGTGGTTGGACTAACGTCTGATTGGGTTTTTGGTTTTCGAAACAGAGCTTGACCCAATCGGCCGAAGGCGCAAGACTCTGGATGCGCACTTCGTCAATCATTCCGCTAAAGAAATTGCTTCCATAGCCTTTGCCGATAAACGTATTCATGGTAATGGTATCCGCCATGCCTGTGGCCGATGTCTGATGACTCAGGCTGCCGTCAAGGTAGGTACTTAAATAAGAACCATTATATTGCACGGCGACATAATGCCAGGTGCCGGGAGATATCGGGGTTATGGAACTATCCAATTTCCAAACTGCATTTATTTTTGCATTGGCTTTTATGGTCCCGCCCGTGCCAATACCCAGCTCATACGCTTGCGAAGTTCCACGGCTTAAGAACTGAGGCATAGCCGCAAAAGAAGATGCATTAATCCAGGCTGAAAGAGAAAAATTGCTTTGCGGGTTTAATTTCTTGCTCATTCCCGCATTCATATAGTTTGAACTGCCGTTAAAGGAATATGCTTTACCGATAAGACCGGGACCGGGCATTGCACTAAAATTAGAGACGGTAAAACCATTATTCGTTGCATCGAGGGTATCGTTTAAATGCCACACCCCCATATAGCCGGCCAGAGTGTCAAATACTATCCCTGGTTTTGAACTGTCGGCCGCAGAAGCATAATTCCAATACATTTTAATTGATTGGGTATTGTTATTAGGAAGAATCGTATCAGCCAATACCCAGATTTCCGCCGTATCGTTCGTGCCATTCCACCGCTCGATCGAATAAGCCAGATGGGTGCCGTCTGCTTTTGAAAAACGAACATCCATACCGGGACCATGTATATTCGAAAAATCCGAAAATGTTGAAGGATTCAGGCGGATCAGAACAGGAAATTTAGTTACCAAGGTGCTGGTATTCGCTCCGCTTGGCGTGGTATTTAAAATTATATTTTGGTTCGCGAGCCATAACCCGTAGTTGTCCGTCTGAGCATGAGAAGTAGCAACGGACAAAATAACCATAACGGCGCAGAAATAAAATGCGCGGATACGAGCCTGCGGACACGACATTCTCATGGAAGGATTGTTCCTCATCGGTTCAGGAAAAGCAAATAAAACCTTACGCAAGGTTTTATTTGCTTAAATCGATCATGCTGAGCAATATTGTTGCTGCAATCTTTAACCATTATACACCCAAAAGGAATAGGTGTCAAGAGAAAATGCTTAATCGCTTAAGTTTCGTATGCTAACCATAGGTTAATGTTTTTTAATTTAATTATACGAGGGAAAGGGCGACTTGTCTGTGATGCGCGTCACAAGCTTTTTTACATTAAAATCACAACCGTTTATCTTTTATCTTGTGCTTTAAGTTGTCCAAGATACTTTTCGTACCCGGGCTTATATTGCGCGGAAGCAAGCGCGATCGCCTTTTGGACCTGGATAATGGCGGCAGGGATGTCATTGGCCCGCTGGTAAAGCACGGCCATATTTTTATACGTATTGCAGAGCATGGAACTATCCGCTTTCATGACCGCGAGTTTCTGGTAGGCCGACATTGCTTCGGCCGATTTACCTTGCGCAAAATACAGAAACGCCAGCATATTCTGCGCTTTGATATTGCCCGGCGCAAGTTGCAGGCCTTTTTTATAAAGCTCCGCCGCCCCAGCCAAATCGCCCTTCTGCCGGAGGATTTCCGCCGCGCCGTAATACGTATCGATGTATTTATCGTCCAGTTTTATCGATTTGTCAAGTATCGCAAGGGCGCCTTCCATATTTTTCCTTACGAATTCCGCCGCGGCGGATTCGTTTAATAAAACCGCATTGTTCGGGCTGAGCCGTTTCGCGTCTGCAAAGCATTTGCCCGCCCGGTCAAACAACCGACCCTTTTCCACCGAATCCCGCGTCATCATTCCCCAGCGCATGTAAAGACGGGCGAGGTTGGCGCTATGGTCGGTATTGAGCGGGCTCTTTGCGCGAACGTCGGTCAATACCGCCTGAGCGGCAAGCAGCAGGTCGCGGCGGGTGAGCAGAGGAATCTCCCGTTCATTAAAACGGATAATATCACGCGGTGTGATGTTTTCGTCGAACCGCGGTCTTGAGATACTATCGGCAACGGCGGCTTGCTCTATCATGGTCTTGCCGAGCATCATGGCACAATGCTCTTCGTACGGGGCCAATGCAAACGCGCGTTTGAAACCCGCAATCGCAGAAACCGTTTCACCGTGCTGGTCCCAAATATCGGCCTGTTTGCCGAAACAATCGGCGCGGACCCGGTTTAAGTTCGCGACAAGAATAAGGTAAACCGCGGCACAACAGAGGCCGGCATACAACACTCTTTTTTTCCATCCGGAAACGGACAGTTTCGCGGGCATTGGCCCGTTCTCTCCCATGAGCGCCAAGGCGATTGCGCCAATCAATAGAAATATCCATCCGTAAAACCAGGTCGAAAAATCTGCCAGTCGGCCGGTGACCGACATGACGGCATCGATGCTGTTTGTTGACATTTGCGTAAAACGCGCCTGTTGATATGCCGGCATGAATCCAAACAGCGCCGCCAGGCAGGGCCCTACGATAATCCACGCCATTGTCGCAGCCCTCACGCGGACGTTTTTTTTAAGCCAGCCGGAACAAACGCCGATGAGCGCGACAAGGATTATTGCCAGCAGCCACGTCAGAAAAAACATTCCGAAAATCGCGACCGATATTTTTCCTGTCTTGTCAAAAAGCAATGAATGCCAAAAGACTTCAACGGGATCGGATGACCGTGTAGAATTGGCGATAAAATCGAAAAAAAGCGTTGAGAGCAGAATGGCGATTAGTAATGCATAACTCGGCAGGTTGCTTTTTGGGATTGCCGTCTCATCCGCGGGAAATACTGCGGGAGGTTTTCGCCAAGATTGCTTTTCTTTTTTCCCAAGCTTATTATTTTTTTTCGCAGAAAGCGTTCCGGGCGATGTAACCGCGGCGGCCGGATTCGGCGCCTGCGCGCCCACCCGGCCGCTGCCGATTGCTGCGATCATGGCCATATACGTCCAGAAAAGGACCCGCGTCGAAGCAACTGCAATCCCGAATTGGATTTCAATATAATGCGCCGTAACAGCGGCTATAATTGCGGCGAGCAGGATCCGGTCGCGGCGACATATCAAAGCTTCCCGGCAGCCCTTCCATCCCCGTAATAAATAAAAACACGGATAAATAAAAATCGCAGCTATATTGCCAAGCGGGACACCGAGCCCAAAATAAAAAGGAACGCGCAATAGTATCGTGCCAAGACCTGCGACAAGGCCCAATCCGCCCCAGAGGCAAATAAAAAGAAGGCTTTGCCGTTTGGAGGAAATCAACCCGATAGAACGAAAACAAAATACAAAAAGAGCGATCAGGAGAAATTGATATGCAAGAAATCCGATCAGGCCGGTACACGCCAGCAGGTCGAAGGTTTCATTGTGGCTGCGGTCCGGCAAAAGCGTACGCGCCTCAATCTGCCCCAGTTCGGGTTCAAAAAAACGGTTAAAAGTAATGTACATGGTTTCCGGACCGTAACCGATAAAGGGGCGAACAATGTTGAGAATGTCTTTGCCGCCATCCGCTGATTCAAGCGGTTCATGCGGCATAACGAGGTGCGTCACTCCTTGCCACATGAGCACGCGTACCCTGCCGGTCCCGATTTTTGATTCGGTCAAGGTACCAAGCCGCTCGAATGGTGATTCCGTCCGCAGATTGTGTTGGAGCGGTGAGTGCGACAATTTTAAAATTGCGAGGGAAAGCAGGCTGCCGATTGCCAAAATCAGCATTATAAAAACAAGTTTTCGCTTGTGCGCAAGCAGGGCCAGCACAAAGAAAAACAAAAACGTCCCGGCCAACCATCCCAGAAGCGGTCCGCGGCTCTGGGTAAGAACGATGGCCGTCAACTGGGCCAGGCCTATCAGCCCAAAGCAGATGATGCTTGCCCATTTGTAAACGTTTGATTTTTTTGTAGTTTCGGTCCCACGGAGGCTCGCGATGATTTGACCGGCTGTCGGAAAAAAAACCATGATAAGATAGCCGCCGGTAAAAATAGGATTGCCCATGTTTGCGCTGGGGCGGGAAACCATCTCAAAGCTCCATTGCAGCGGATCAAGGTTTACATGCTGGATAATGGCATACAGCGCGACCGGGAAACTTCCGATGATAATGGAGAACATCAATCGCTGCACCTGTTTTTGCTCGCGCAGCTTGTGCGATAGCATAAAAAAAACGAGAATATACGCCAGGGTCGACGACGTCCCCTGCGCTCGAAGGTATGTTCCCAGAAAGGAAATAACCGGCGTTACCGACGTCAGCGTGCAGACGATGCTGATCCCGCAAAAGACGAGTACCGGGACAACGAGCGGAAAACCAAGAATCGATTTTAATCGCGGCGCAGATGGCGCCCGTTGCTCAAACCATCCTATAATCCAAAAAAGCGCCATGACCGCGGCAATCGTACGAAGCAGTGCCATTTTATTCGGATCAAAGGACTGGGAGCAGTAATTGTTAAAAAAAAGCGGCGTGGTAATAAGAACAGCCAGCCATCCGGCCTCAATTACCTTGTCGCAGAATAAGCTTAGTTTACTGGTAGGCATTTTATATAACCCGTAATACCAGACCTTTTAAATACTCCCCTTCCCGATGGGCGATATTAAAAGGATGGTCCGTAGGCTGGCTTAACCGATGGAGAACCTGGACCTGCCGTCCGGAATCGGCCGCGGCGGCAAAAACAATCTGGGAGAAAAGGGTTTGATCGATGGCCTGCGAGCAGGAAAAGGTAAAAAGAATTCCTTGGGGCGCCATGATTTTTATGGCTGAAAGGTTTATATCCTTATAACCCCGGCTGGCGCGCTCCCGGTCGGCGGAATGCCGGGCGAATTTTGGAGGGTCAAGAATAATACAAGAATATTTGGTCGTGGCGCCGCGCAAAAACTCAAAAGCATCGGCCGCAATAAAGTTGCTTTCCTCGCGAGGAAATTTATTATGCGCCAAATTCTCTTTGGCAAGTTCGAGCGCATCCTTGGAACTGTCGACCGTATGCACCAGGCGCGCGCCGGCGGCCCAGGCATTGGCGGAAAAGCCGCCGCTGTAGGCAAAACAGTCGCATACGGTCGCGCCGGCGGCATACTTGCGCAAAAGCAGGCGGTTGTGCCGTTGGTCAAGAAAGAAGCCGGTCTTCTGGCCGCCTTCCAGGTCCACGCGAAATTGCAGGCCATGTTCCCGGATTAATAGTTTTTCGGGGAGCGAGCCGTGGATACAGGAATTCTTTGCGGCCAAACCCTCGCGCGTAGCGGCTTCGTTTTCGGCGCGTTCATAAATAAACCGAGGGCTTAGGGCCGCGGCCAAACAATTGACGATTTCCATCCTAAAGCGCTCCATGCCGGCCGTGGTTATCTGCAGGCACAGGCCGGAACCGTATTTGTCAACAATCAGCCCCGGCAAAAAATCGCCTTCGGAATTTATCAGGCGGCAGGCATTCGTGGACTCGTTGAGGATTGATTGACGGAGGGCAAGGGCGATATCTATGCGTTCGCGGATTTCCGTTAAATCGATCGGCTTGTCCTGGGCCTGAAACATGCGTACGCGAATGGTTGATTTTTCATTATAATAGCCGACACCCAGAAATTCTTTCTTATTTGTTAATACCCGGCATTGCTCGCCGGGTTCCGGTTTTCCGACTCCTTCCACCTGCTCGATTGCGCCCGAAAATACCCATGGATGCCCCATGCGGATTGGTTTATCACGGTCTTTTTTGAGGATTACATTAATCATGAGTTAACATTTTATAACTGATTTAGAACATGGAAAGGGCTCCGCCCTTTATATCCCGTAATGAAAATACTTAATTATAGCTAAAAGATTTAAGACCGAAGGAATGTTTGCTTAACAATAAAGTGGTTTTATGTTTTAAATATAACAAGCATTTTCATTACGGGGTTTTAAGGGCAGCGCCCCTACCAAATATTTTATTCTTAACTTCCCTTAAGTCCAAACTTAGTCGCCCGATATTGAAACGTCCGATACGTCATTCCAACCAACTTCGCCGCATCGGCCATATTGCCGTGCGCCTTTTGCAATGCGGCCGACAACATTTTTTGTTCCCACTCCTCGAACACAATCCCCTGCTCCGGCAAATCCCAATTTAAATTGGGGTCCTTTTTGCCTTTGCACGAAAGCTCCTGCGGCAAGTCCGCCAGCATAACGGTGTCGCGCAGGCACAATATGGAAACCCGCTCGATGATCGCCTCCAATTCGCGCACATTACCCGGCCAGTCGTAGGCCACGAGCGCCTCCAATGCCTGTTTGTCAATGTCCTGGGGCTTGCGCGCGCAGCGGTGCAGAAAAAAGCGGCTCAACGGTTCGATGTCTTCCTTGCGCTGCCGCAGCGGCGGAATAAAAATGGGAATAACGTTAAGGCGGTAATAAAGGTCCTCGCGGAAGGTATTGTTTTTTATGGCCTCTTCCAGATTTTTGTTCGAAGCCGCGATAATGCGCACGTCCACGGGCACGGTGGTTGTTCCGCCGACCCGGCGGATCTCCCGTTCCTGGAGCACGCGCAGGATTTTTGTTTGGGTGGAAAGAAACATATCACCCACTTCGTCTAAGAAAAGCGAGCTGCCGGAGGCGCTTTCGATGAGCCCGATTTTCTTGCCGGTCGCGCCCGTAAACGCGCCCTTTTCGTAACCGAACAGCTCGGATTCCAGCAGGGTCTCCGGAAACGCGGCGCAGTTGATGCATTGCATGGGTTTTTGGCTGCGCTTGCTTTTGCTGTGGATGAGCTGGGCGATGCGCTCCTTGCCGGTGCCCGACTCGCCGGTAATAAGCACGGTGGAATCGCTTTGCGCCACGCGGCCGACCAGATCGATTACGGCCTGCATCACGGGCGATTGGTAGATAAGACCGGGAGCGATGACCTTGGCCATCTCCTCATGTAAACGCTGGCCTTCCAGGCGCAGGTTGAATTTTTCAACGGCGCGCTGCACCACCAGGAGCAATTCATCGCGTTCGATGGGTTTGTTGAGATAATCGTAGGCCCCCATGCGCATGGCGCGCACCGCCGTTTCCACGGAACCGAAAGCCGTAATCACCACGATCTCGGGCCGCGGCTGCCGCCGGTTGACTTCCTCGATCAACCCCAGGCCCCCGCGGCCGGGCATTTTAAGGTCGGTGAGGACGACTTCGGGCCGGTACTCCTCGATACGTATTACCGCTTCGTCAACGCTCCCCGCCTCCTGCACCTGGTAACCGTCCGCACGCAGGATATCGGCCATAATGCGCCGCTGGGCGATTTCGTCGTCAACAACAACTATGGTTGGCATTTATTGCGCGTCCTGGGGGATGGTAAATTTAAAATAGGCGCCTCCGGCGGGGTTATTGCCGGCGACGATGGCGCCATTGTGCTCCTCGATGATCCGGCGCACCAGCGCCAGCCCCAGTCCGGTGCCGGAGGGTCGCTGGGTAAAATAGGGGGCGAAAATACGCTCAAGATTTTCATCTTCGATGCCCGGGCCGTTGTCCGCGATGGTTATGGCGAGCGCCGCCGGATTGCTTGACTTTTGCGCGGAACACACAATGGCGCCCTTTTCCCCGGCCGCCTCGACCGCATTTAAAATTATGTTGATAAATACCAACCGCATCTGCTCCTCGTCGGCGCTCAGGACGCAATCCAGGTTTTGGGCCTGGATGGTAATGTTCTTGGCGCGCAACTGCTGTTTGCAAAGAACTTCAATCTGCGACAGAAGGTCGGCCACCACGAACGCTTTCTTGTTCATGGTAATCGGTCTGCCCAAAAGCAGAAAATCGCTTACCATTTTGTTAAG